>NZ_JBFUHL010000126.1:0-6062 GCF_056402415.1 Paenibacillus sp. P4_A9 | reverse complement strand
ACTTGCAAAACCAACTTCTTTCCAAATATCCGAACCGACCAAAATGGCGATAAATGGACCCGGTTGCGAAAGCAAAACTTGCGTCTTCCAGCCAAATAGTTTGTAAATATAACCATATATACCATAACTAGGAGAAAACACCTGGAAGACAATTCCAGAAACAACTACCCAAGATAAGAAATGCGGCAGATAGGATATCGTTTGGATGAAACGTTTTAACTTACTTGACATAACTTCATTGAGCATAAGTGCGAATAGGATTGGAAAAGGAAATCCGATCACAATTTTCAATGCGCTGATCCGCAGCGTATTGTAGATGACTTGCTTTAAGTTTGCTTGCTCAAAGATAGGTTTAAAATGTTTGAGTCCAGCCCAAGGGCTGCCTGTGATCCCATCTATAGGATTAAAATCTTTAAACGCAAGTAGTATTCCGTACATTGGCYCATACTTGAAAATGATAAAGTATACCAATCCTGGTAGCATGAGGAGAAACAAATATTTTTGTTTCATTAGTGTCCTTAGTGTTTGATTRACCTTACTTTTCGGTTGGCTTCGAGTTTGTTCCTTTGTTCCTGTTATCGCAGCTTGATTCATAGGCTAACCTCCTGATTTCTATACTTGAATGGTAACATTTCCACTGCATCCATTTGAATGATTTAAGTAGTCATTTCATGATCAAATTAAGCTTAATATAAAAAAACATACAGGAAATGAGAATCTCATTTCCTGTATGTTTCAAGGGGAATCTATATCATTATTGCCATTGTTTCAAGTAGAGACGATTAGCTGCCTCCGTCATGTCGTTGCCAACTTCTTTCTTATACTTTTCAATAAATTTATCGAAATCGTCAAGCGTCTTGCTGCCTATAATGACTTCAGCAAATATCTGATTCCATTCTTCGTACTTTGTTTTCCCTTTGGCATCCAAATTTTCACCGGAAGGTGAAAGCAGTGGACCATTTACACGATTGTATGCCCACTCGTTATTTGCTTTAGAATAGAGGCCGCTTGCATCCTCAGCGTATTTTTTCAAATTACTAATGAACTGTGGATCGGTGTATGATTTCTGAGTTTCCCAGTTGTTCCCCCCCAGTATTCCCCAAGCAATTCCTTCTTTTACTTGCGCATCCGCATTAGAGAATTCCTTCTTATACATGGGTATCCCGTTTACCATATCATATGTTTTCCCTAGGATACCGAAAGATTGCAGCATGATTAAGTCTTTGTCATTTTTCAACTTATCAATAGCAGACATTATAGCATGCAGTTTATCCGGGTCCTTCTCAAGGTGCTTGCCAAAGGAAAGCGGTTGATTTAAAATTCCTTCGTAATTGATTAATGCAGGTTTGATGCCCTCTTTAACTGTAGGTATGGCGATCCAATCCAATTTCGCCTGAGGGTTTTTAGTAGTGAGTCGTTCGAATATAGAGCCAGGTGAAAAAGGAGCTTGAATACTTATATTTAAAGGTGCAAATTGATAGTAAAGCGTATTTCCATTTATCCACTCGTTGTTTAATGCGCTAGTATCCATGGTGACCCATTCCGGATTAATGTAGCCCGCTTTGTACCATTTACTTAATGTGGTAAGCGCTTCTCTCATTTCCGGCATAAACGGCGCATACACGAGCTTGTTGTTCCTAAGCATCCAGTGATCGTATATGACTCCGTATGCAGCCAAGAATGTATTAAAAGATTGGCGCGGGGTATCCTTTTCTCTGGCTGTGATTGGATACTTGTTAGGATACTTTTGCTTATAAACCTTGAATAATTCTTCCCAATCGCTGATCGTTCGCGGCATATTTAAACCAAATTCATCCAATTTGTCCTTACGGATGAGTAGACCATATGGATATGTGGTAACCGTTTGACCTATATAGAATCCGGCAAGCTTACCATCAACTGTGAAACGAGCAAATGCATTTTCCTTACTGATTCCATAATCTTGGTACTGTTTAATAGCTGCTGCATATGACAAAGGCATGTACGTTTTGAGGTCATCTTCTGTAAATTTAGCTGTTCCATTCTTCAGTAACTCAGTAATTAATGTCGTATTACTTGAGGGAGAGAACACATCAGGCATTTCATTTGATGAATAATACAAGTTCAGTTTTTCTTCATAGTCTGCATCAGGCACAGCTTTTACTTCCAGTGTATATCCAATTTTCTCGTTAATTTGCTTCATAGATTCGGAATCTGAATTAGGCTGAATGCGCGTTGTAAAAATTTTAATAGTATTCTTTTTAGAATCTGGTTGTATTGCCGTCTCAGCATTTTTTTTCATGTCTGTTGATTGCTCACAACTGGATAGAGCTCCAGCGACTAAAATAGATGCTAATGTTACAGCAACTATGCGTTTTTGGGCCATTCTAGATATCCCCCTTACAAATATCGCCCTGACGAATATTCCTTTGGACTTATACCTACTACTCTTTTGAACATCCGACTGAAATGTTCGGTACTTCCGTAACCGACCTGTTCCGCAATTTCATAAATCTTCAAATTTCCTTCGTCAAGCAATTCTTTGGCTCGTTCAATCCGGAAGTTGTTTAAATAATCAGAAAAACTTATGTTCAGTTCCTTCTGCACCAGTCTTCCCAAATACGCGCTTGTTACTCCAAATTGCTCAGCGGTGGACTGTAGTGTAATTTCATCTCTGAAATTGTTCTGAACATATTTGATTAACTGACGAACCGAGCTATTTCCGGTTTCCATACTTTCTGAGATTCGCATTAAGATTTCTTTCAATCGCCGATTCAATTCCGGTACCGCTTCTTGATCGTAGATAAATTCATTGAAGCCCTCAAGTAATGAACCACAGACTGCTTTAAGACCTTTCTGCTCGATGAAATCGATGAGAACGAACGAATATTTTTCGTACAATCTCAACACTTCATTAAAGTTTGTCGGCGCTACTTCCTCTTGTTTAACACATAACGAGCTTATTGTCCGCTGGAGTAATTGAGGATGAAAGGCTGACAACGTATTGCGAAGAAGATCAACCCGCTCATGACTAAGTTTATAAGAGATTGTTGAACTAGCCGATTGTATGATGTCCTTATTTGATAGTAATTTCCCTTTCCCAAGAATAAAGCGGAATTGACACGACTTCATCGCATCTAAGTATAATCCTGGGATAGAATTCACAGGTGACTTATTGCTGCTTATTCCTCCTGAAATTTGAATCCTAAGATAATGATCGAGCGATTTGGAGAGTCGTTCGAACAAGTAAGTCCAMTGAGAGATGCTTTCACAATCTTCACAATCATCACTTTCGTTACTTATGATGATAACGAATTCACCAGCCCCATTATAGAACAGATCTGTGCCTTCTTCGGCATCTAGTATTTCGCCCATTACATTCATGATAGCAAAAGAAAGCAGCTGTTCATCCCTGTTCCATCGCATATCAAGCAGCTTCTGAAAATAATCGACTGACAAAAACAGTATCACATGACGCCCAGGGGCAAAGCGAATGTTCAAATATTCTTTTCTTCGCTCCATAAACTGTTCCACCGACACGTATCCAAGACAAAATTCTCGGAACATCTGGTCTTTAATATGCCTTCGCATTCTATACAACTCGTTGTCTGCCTCACGAAGGCGATGGATATCAGCTTCCAAATTTTTATCGTGCATCATTATTTTCGTATTTTCTCGTTCTTGCTCTAACTGCTGAGAAAGTGTGCTCAGCAACTCGACAAGTGAGGATGGATCTAACTCCGTTTTTAAAATATACTCCGATGCGCCAAGTCGCATCGCTTCTCGTACCAATTGAAAGTCGTTATAGGAGCTGAGCACCACGGCCTTGATATCCAATCCCAGTTTACGGATTTCTCTAATCAGTTCTAAACCGTCCATACCTGGCATCTTGATATCGGTGATCAGTATATCGACTCCGAATTTCTTAATGGCTTCTAACGCACCTTTGCCATTAAAAGACTTGGCCACAACTTCGAATCCATGTTGTTCCCATGGAATGAGACGTAATAATGAATCCACAACCATTCTGTTGTCATCCGCTATGATTACCTTCTTCATTCAGGATCCTCCACTTTCTCCTTGATGGCTGGCAGTCGAATGATGGCCTCAGTGCCCTCACCTAATTTACTGTAAAGCGTAACACCATACTGTTCGCCATAATAAACTTTGAGTCTTTTGTCCACATTCTTGACGCCGATTTTGTTCAGACGCCAACTCATATCCCCATCCCCATCCATAAACTCTTTTATTTTCTCTTCCGTCATCCCTATACCGTTATCTTTTACTGAAAAAACCAAGTCTTCCCCTTCCATTCGGGCGGATATCGTTAGTGAAGGGTGGTCAACTTCCTCGCTGAAACCGTGAAAAATCGCATTCTCCACTAACGGCTGGAGCAGCAAATTGGGAATCAGATAATCCATTTCCGAATCATGAATATGATAATTCACACTCATTTCACTCATATACTGCATCTGCTGAATGTTAATAAAATCCTTTAAGTTGGCAATTTCCGTACGGACTATGATTAGTCGCGATGAGTTGCCTAATGTTCGTTGGAATAGCCGAGCGAGTACATTTAACACTTCCGCCACTTTAACTGCTCCTTCTGCAAGCGCATATAGCCTCACTGAGCCGATCGTATTATTAACGAAATGAGGGTTAATCTGATATTGGAGCATATGAAATTCGATTTCCCCTCGACGCTTCTCTTCCTCCACAGACTGATTTATCAATTCTTTCAAGCGTATAACCATATAGTTGAACGCATTACTTAAAATATCAAATTCATTCCCGAATTTTTTCTCGATCCGTACGTCAAACTTCCCTGTCTGCATTTCCTTCATGGCTCTTACCATCGTTCTTACAGGCTTGGACAACCTTCTCGCAAGAATCCATGCTACAAGCTGCAGCACAACCAGCATCATACCACTAACGAGAATGGTAGATTTGGCAATCAATCGAATATTAGTGGTAAATACTTTTTGCGGGACGATTTGAATAACCTGTAAATCCCACTCAGGGATCTTATAGAAGCCGATAATCACTTTCTGACCGTTGATGAATGATGTATAGCTGCCTGTCACATGTCCGTCTGAAACACTCGTAATGCCTTCATCCGATAATCGGCCCCCCATCCTTTGCTTGTCTGAATGCGAAAGGATATTACCACTTCTGTCTGCAATCATAACCGTTCCTTCACCGTTGACTAATACTTTACGGATGATGTCCGAAATATTTTTCTCCTCCACAAAGAGATAAACGCCTGAATTAGAAGAATCATCCCCATGGCTATAAGATTCGTACAGCCGTCTTCCCAAAACATAGTAATCATATTGGTGCTCAGAATCGATGTATGTAACCTTCATGGTATGTAAATTAATGTCCCCTTCATTTTCCATATCTGATTGGTAAATAGCGCTGTTTCCCAATTCCTGTAAGTCTTTAGAATTTAAACCTTTAAACATGTACTTCAAATGATTCCCTTTGTATAGTCCGACCGGACCGACGGACTCGTCCTGATAAAACAACCCGTTCATCACCGTATCTAGTTTTTTGTTGACGGCAAGCGTTTCCACTTTCGAAGGATCGAAGTTATTTTGGAAGAAAAGCGTTTTGATGTCCTCAGACGTTACGATAAAATCCATATACTTCTTATAAATTTTCAATTGAAATTCTAGATTGTTGCCCATTTGTTTTAATGCCGCCTGAAGCGCTTGCCCCGCGTTCTCTTGTGCTGCGTTGACAGATATTCGATATGCATAGATCCCCATCCCCGTTATTGGTAGTAACGTCATTAAGAGAAACAAGAGAAGCAACTTGGATTGTAGCGTTTTCATAAAACACACTCCCTAACTGGCTCTAACTTATTAATCATTGTAGCCTTACCATCTAAGGGTTGTCCATTTCATTTTTCGTAGGTTACCTTGAGGAATTTGAGTTATTTTTGTGAAAATGCAAAAGAGCTGCCGAGGCAGCTCCTTTATTGTTTGTATATTCAATTGCACTCAAATTCACATGGCATCCAAAATGATACCAGCCGTTTCCTCAATTGCTTTCTCCGTGACGTCGATCACCCTACATCC
>NZ_JBFUHL010000125.1:0-6103 GCF_056402415.1 Paenibacillus sp. P4_A9 | reverse complement strand
GTGTACCAGTTGTCTCGCCAGAGGCATCGCTGGGTAGCTATGTACGGAGGGGATAAGCGCTGAAAGCATCTAAGCGCGAAGCCCCCCTCAAGATGAGATTTCCCAGTATGTAAGACCCCTTGTAGACGACGAGGTTGATAGGTTCGAGGTGGAAGTGCGGCAACGTATGCAGCTGACGAATACTAATCGGTCGAGGGCTTAACCAAAATTCCTAAGAATATTWCTTTACGTGAAGTTTCGTATCTAGTTTTCAAGGCGCAAACAAACGCTTTGACTGTTTGGTGATGATGGCGGAGGGGACCCACGCGTTCCCATCTCGAACACGACCGTTAAGCCCTCCAGCGTCGATGGTACTTGAACCGCAGGGTTCTGGGAGAGTAGAACGTTGCCAAGCAGTTACCCCTAGTGGGTATTTTTTTTGCCTAAGTAGTTTTGTATTGCCTTTATGGAGGCTTAGTGAAGTGGCTAAACACGGCAGACTGTAAATCTGCTCTCTTCGAGTTCGGTGGTTCGAATCCATCAGCCTCCATATACCTTATTTAGGGGCATAGTTTAAGGGTAGAACAAAGGTCTCCAAAACCTTTGGTGTGGGTTCAATTCCTGCTGCCCCTGCCAATATAACATCAATGGGGATTAGCCAAGCGGTAAGGCAACGGACTTTGACTCCGTCATGCCAAGGTTCAAATCCTTGATCCCCAGCCATTTTTCACCTGAGTCATTAGCTCAGTTGGTAGAGCACCTGACTTTTAATCAGGGTGTCGTAGGTTCGAATCCTACATGACTCACCATTTGCCTTATTTAACAGCATGCGCGTATGGCGGAATTGGCAGACGCACTAGACTTAGGATCTAGCGGGCKACCGTGGGGGTTCAAGTCCCTCTACGCGCATCTAACATCCCCAGGTTGCCCCAAGCAGCTTGGGGATCCCTATGCGGAAGTGGCTCAGCGGTAGAGCATCGCCTTGCCAAGGCGAGGGTCGCGGGTTCGATCCCCGTCTTCCGCTTACTAGCGTAAGGGTCTAACAAGTACCCTTACGCTTTTTTAATCTTCGGGACGTAGCTCAGCTTGGTAGAGCACCTGCTTTGGGAGCAGGGGGTCGCATGTTCAAATCGTGTCGTCCCGATATCAACCACAGTTCTTCATCAAGTGATGAGGGACTGTGGTTTTTTGTTTTGATCTAAGCTGCGTATATTTTTCTATTAACCCAGGTAACTTAGTTACCTCCATGTAACTCATTTTCTAACCCGAAATGATGGCGTATACTAGTAGAGAAATGTTATGCACAAAATCATCTAAGGAGGGCTAAGGTAAGTGGGAACTAATACGAAAATAGGCGGCGGAGGCTTCCATCACGTTGCACTTAGAGCAAATGATTTTGACGCGACAGTCAAGTTTTATACAGAAGGCTTAGGCTTTGTAGAAAAGAACAACTGGGGTGAAGGCAACAAGCGAGCTGTCCTGCTAGACTCTGGTGACGGGAATTACATGGAGGTTTTCGCTGGGGGTTCAGGTGAACCGCAACCAGAAGGCTATTTCTTTCATGTTGCTTTCCGCAGTAATAATGTAGATGGGGCTGTCGAAGCAGCAGTTGCAGCTGGGGCTGTCGTAACGGTTGCACCGAAAGACGTGATCTTAGGCGTAAACCCGCCAACACCCGTACGCATCGCTTTTGTCAAAGGATTAAACGGTGAAATCATTGAGTTTTTCCAAAGCACTGGGGAGAACCAACTATAACTGTTCAGGGATGAGAGGGGCATGGAACATGGCTATTAACTTTACTTTATCGCTGGGTGATGAAGCGCCGGATTTTTCATTACCAGCTACGGATGGACAAACATACACGTTGAATGATTTCAGCGATGCTAAGACGCTCGTCATTTTTTTCACTTGCAACCATTGTCCTTATGTCATCGGTTCTAATGAAGTGACACGAGAAACAGCCAATCGGTTTAAAGATAAGGGTGTACAGTTCGTTGGTATCAACGCCAACAGCGTGAACACCAAGCCAGAAGATTCCTTTGAACATATGGTCACGCATATGGAGGAGCATCAATATCCATGGATCTACCTGAGAGACGAAACACAAGAAACGGCATTAACCTACGGAGCATTACGTACACCGCATTTTTATGTTTTTGATGAAAAACGCAAGTTAGTCTACACAGGACGCGGCGTTGATAATCCGAAGGATGCTGCCAAAATTACAGTAAACAATTTAGAAAACGCACTAGAGGAGCTTACCTCAGGCCAAGAGCTTACGTTACCGTTGACTAATCCTATTGGCTGTAATGTGAAATGGGACGGTAAAGATGCGCATTGGATGCCTGCCGATGCTTGTGACTTGGTATAGCTAACTTCACTCAAATTACATAGCGTACAAAATAGAAAACAATGATCCTCCTCACGTGGGAGATCATTGTTTTTTACTACTTATTCATAACTAGTAATAAAGTTAATATCTGGTAAAATAATAGAGTTCACCAAATCTACTAATGGTAGTTCACTCATCTATTTTTCATAGAATCCCATGCCAAAGGAGACCAATTATGTCCTTTACACAACAATTAATTCAGAAATATGAGCACGAGTGGCGCCAAACCCAACAACATCCCTTTGTCCAAGAGTTAGGTCTGGGAACCTTAGATCGCAGTAAATTCAGGTTTTATATGATTCAAGACTATTTATATTTAGTTGATTATGCCAAATTGTTCGCATTAGGTGTCATCAAAGCTCCGGACCTCCAAACGATGAATGAATTCTCAGCGTCGCTTAGCAATATTTTGCATGTGGAAATGGGGATTCATCGATCTTATGCAGCTCACTTTGGGATCACCGAGGAAGAACTAGAGCAGGCAGAACCTTCACCAATAACGCTCGCTTACTCGCACTACATGCTGCATGTGGCACAGAATGGTGGATTAGCGGAGTTAACGGCAGCCTTGCTTCCTTGTATGTGGAGTTACTGGGAGATCGGCCGCATGCTGAAGGAGTTCCCAGGTGCAGTGGATCATCCGGACTATGGTGAATGGGTGAGAGGCTACAGCTCAGACGAGTTCGGTAAACATGCTGAATGGTGCATTACATTAATGGACCGATTAGCCTTAGGGAAATCAGAAAGCGAATTAGCACGATTAGAAACTATTTTTTTGAATACGACTCGCTACGAAACATTGTTCTGGGAAATGTCATACCAACAACAGATGTGGCCATAATTTTCGACAAAAATACCAATGAAACAAAATCATAAGAGCCCATAGAGTGAATATACATATACGGAAATCATCAAAAGTTGGTTATCAACTGGGAGGTGTTTCGTATGATTTATTGGATTTTAGCTGTGATTGTCGTGGTCGTCGGTGTGCTGGTTGTCATGAGTATTAGAAGAAGTAAATCCACAGCAACTGCTGAAGTGAAAACACACAAGCCCTGCTCCTACTGCAACGAGGAAATCGCCATTGATGCGCCAGTGTGCAAGTACTGTAGGGGGGTTGTAGTGAGCTAGGTTATGTCATAATATCGGGTGAAAAGGGGAAAAGAAAAGCAACGAGTCGTTCGCTAAAAGTGCGAATTGCTCGTTGCTTTTTGTGTCTGTTAGTCTTTTTTAACACGTCTGCTTGCTTCCAACGTGCTCATTCGCAACCGCTCACCAAAGAACCTTAGGAAATCGGATATCTCATTCACCTCAAATTGAGGTTATTGAATTCAAACCCAAAATGAGATTCCTATATATGGTTGTGATATAAAGTCAAAAATCATGAATAAAGGGTACTTCCAAAAACTAAACACTTCAAAAAGTTGGCACTATGGCTGAAAAAGGTGTAACATCTAACACATACAGCACACAGAAGGAGCTTGAATCAGTTGAATATGGAAATACAGAATGAGCAAACGACAAGTTTAGAAGAATTGAAAAAGGCAGCAAACCGCACATCCAATTGGAGGGAACGTCTTGCGGCAGTTGAAGCATTAGGTGAAAATGATGATCTTCAATCCATTACCATCCTTACGCGACTTATGAAAAATGATAGCGTGTATGCGATTCAGGAATTAGCTTACCGCAAGTTGAAAATATTAGGTGAGGATGTACAACTACCTCCTCGCAAAAAAAGTGACCTGATTAAAGGTGTAGGTAAAATATTACTTCGAATCAAAAAAAGCTTACCAGAAGGTCATACGTATGAGGCTTTCAAGGAAAAGCTGCAGAAAATGAGAAGTGATGTTTATGATACGTATGAAGGTGACAAAGGCGCGGATTTCGATGAGTGGTTAGAATCGACATGGTCGGGTTTATTAACGAATAAATAGAAGCAACAAATATGGAGTGAAGATATGGCTAAGGGTAAAGGTGGAACAGGTAGGGGAACGGACAGCAAGGGCTGGAACCGGTGGCAAGCAGCTGCTAATAAGGCGAAAAGTACCGCGAAACCCTACAAGAGTAAAGGTATTAAAGCTGCAGCAGCTGCGGCCAAGGCAGCAGGTACGACTAGTGCCGCAAGTACAACTAGTACAAAGAACAGAAAGCACAGCACATAGCTTAGCTACAAACCGCCCTCGGCATCTTGCCGGGGGTGGTTTGCGTTTTAGCGAGTAAGCTTGATTTTGCATCAAACACATGACCTGTGTAAGATAGATGTAGGATATTTTTGGATGAGGTGAAGGTCATGGTATTTGGGGCGCGCGTGTGGAAAACAGGCATCGCTGTTGCATTAGCTTTATATATAAGTGCTTGGCTCGAATTCACGCCACCGGTCATTGCGGCTGTTGCGGCGATTTTTGCCATGCAGCCCTCGATTTATCGCTCCTGGCGATATTTCTTAGATCAGCTGCAGACCAATATTATTGGTGCAGCTTTCGCTCTACTGGCGGGGATGTTTTTTTCGCAAAATGTGATTGCCATTGGCATTGTATGTATCATTGTTATCATTCTAAGTCTACGTTTGCGCATGGAAGAGACGATTGGTCTTACATTAGTAACCGTTGTGGCGGTGATGGAGGCATCAGGTGAGTGGCGATTTGCCGTCAACCGGCTATTACTCAGCTTGATTGGGATTGGCTGTGCTTTTCTCGTGAATGTACTTTTTTTTCCGCCAAAGCCTAAAGAGCAATTCGCAGCACAGATCGGTTCTATTTTCGGCAAAATGTCACTGCTTCTTCGCACGGTGATTTCGAACGAGATCAAGGAGACGGTGTTTCGTGAAGAGAAGGAAAGCCTCCGCAATAGCTTAAAGTCACTGTCTGAGAAATATAGACTTATGGAAGAAGAAATTAAAAAGATGAAGGTCAGCGGCTCCAAGCGGATCCGCGAACTCGTCGTATACAAGCAGAAGCTGCTTGTGATGTCCAAAGGACTTGAGGTATTGGAAGCTGTAGATGAGCATTACTTTCAGGCTTTCCGAAGTGCGGAAACGGATGTATGTTTTGATGATCATATGGAGAAATTGATTAAGTACCACGAGCATGTTCTATTGAAGTACGATGATAAACTGAAGGAAACGAGCTCGGATAGTTTGGAAATCGAGGCGGAGAACGAACAGTTTATGGTCGATCTCATTGCACGATACAGTGAACAACCGAACGGTATGCTTCGGCTTTCGATTGTGGCAGCAGCCATGTATGACTATGGTCATCAGATTGCGCGTTTGGATAAGCTTGTGGAGCATGATCATCGAGGGGAGACTGAAGAGAGGGAACCGCTAGAAATTTTGCTCAAAAGTATACGACTCAAATAGTTCGGATTTGCGTTTGCTTTACGAAATGGTTTGTGTTATATTATGTGTCTTGCTCCGAACATGGCAAGCATGAACAAGCACAAACCATAGAGTCTGAACGTGTTGATTATCTTCACGAATGGATGAAATAAAATAAAGCTTGCAAATGAAGATTCAATATGGTATATTACTTCTCGCTGCTTCGGTAACACGGTAGCGAACGAAAGAAATTGATCTTTGAAAACTGAACAACGAGTGAGTAAGCACGAACGAGAAATCGTTCAAAAAAAGAGATTGCAAAATCTCGCTAGCAACGCAAATGAGCAATTAAGCTTTCAGATATACGGACAAGCAATTGTCCAAACTATTATGGAGAGTTTGATCCTGGCTCAGGA
>NZ_JBFUHL010000124.1:0-6109 GCF_056402415.1 Paenibacillus sp. P4_A9 | reverse complement strand
GTTATGAATGGATTGGATGCGCTTAAACACATCATGGAAGAGCAACCAACCCCTGTCATCATGTTAAGCTCCTTAACGCAAGAAGGAGCTGCCGAGACGATTAAAGCTTTGGAGTGGGGAGCAGTAGACTTTATTCGAAAGCCGTCGGGATCCATATCTCTGGATTTGTATAAGGTTAAGCTATTGCTGCATGAGAAACTGCTTATGGCAGTTCGTTCGAAAATGAATATCATCCAACCTACTCGTACACCGTCTCCATTAGCAAAGGTTAATCCATTGTCGTTGAGATCAAAAATGATGAAAGAAACTCTGAAACAGTCAGATGCGAATGTTCCGGCTAGCCAAGCTTCTACACATTTTAGTCATGTAGTTGCGATAGGTACTTCAACCGGTGGTCCACGAGCTTTACATCAGGTGATTTCCAATATTCCTGCAGGTTTCCCAGCTCCAATTTTAATTGTTCAGCATATGCCGCCTAATTTCACCAAATCACTAGCCCAACGTTTGAATGATATTTCGCAAATTAGGGTTGTTGAAGCGGCGGATGGCGAAATCCTTCAAACAGCTACTGCTTATGTGGCTCCGGGGGGATGGCATATGGTTATCTACAGAGATCCGAACCGAACGTACAAAATTAAATTAACCAAAGATGAACCTGTTTCTGGTCACCGCCCATCTGTTGATGTCATGTTTGAATCCTTAATAAGCATGAATGAATTAAAGCGACATGTCGTTTTGATGACTGGTATGGGAAGTGACGGAGCCAAAGGGATGCTTTCTCTGAAGCAATCAGGTGCAACAACAACAATTGCCGAGGCGGAAGAAACCTGTATCGTGTATGGGATGYCTAGAGCAGCTGTAGAAAATCAAGCTGCGATGCTTGTCTTACCTCAACAGGATATAGCAGTTCGTTTATCAAGGTGTGTACTGAATGAAATGAATTGAAGCAAACATAGGGTACTGGATGAATTGGATGATTCTATTGGAGGTGTGTGGTAGTGGAACTAAGTCAATATCTATCGATGTTTATCGATGAATCAAAAGAGCATTTGCAATCATTGAATGAAAATCTTCTGAATTTAGAAAGTAGTCCAAAAGACATAAGTATCGTACATAACATTTTTCGTTCGGCTCATACGTTAAAAGGAATGTCAGCAACAATGGGGTTTGAGGACATCGCGGCACTTACACATGACATGGAAAATGTGCTTGACCTCGTACGTAATAGCAAAATTGATATGGACTCTTACATATTTGATTGTATTTTTAAAAGTTTAGACTCCTTGGAATCCATGGTGGAAGATATCATTCAAGGCGGTACAGGCCAAGCGGATGTAAGTCCGATCGTCGGTTCTCTAAGATCCATCGTGACAGGTGACTACAAAAAAACGCAAGCTCCCTCAGTTGCTGTTATTGTGAATGAACCAGCCAAAGGGATTGAAGTGGATGAGTTTCAATATTCCATTCTTAAACAGTCGATAGAATCAGGTTTTTTGGTATTCTATATTGAAGTCAGTGTCAACGAGAACTGCGTGTTGAAAGCGGCACGTGCTTACATGGTATTCGAAGCTATGGAAAGAATGGGCGAGATCATTAAGTCAACGCCTTCCGTGCAAGAAATTGAACAAGAGAAGTTTGATCGCTCATTTTCACTCTTCTTTATTTCGAAAGTAGATCAAGCAACACTAGAGAAAGCGATTTTGAATGTTTCTGAGATTGCTTCTGCCGTTATTATCACAGTAGATACAGAATCACTAGCAGAATTATCTCGCCCAGCTAAGGAAATTGAAACCGCACGCCAAGAAATTGCAGCGGCTGTTGCTGCAACAATTACGGCTGCTGATGCACCTGAATCGAAAACTGTCGATCCAATAGTAACGGCTGTAAAACCTGTAGCAGGTGGAGCTCCGGTTGCAAGTCGTACGATTCGTGTTGATATTGAGCGTTTAGACACATTGATGAATTTATTCAGTGAGCTTTTGATTGACCGTGTTCGCTTAGAGCAGTTAGCGAGTGAAGTGAAACGCAATGATTTGACGGAAACTGTTGAACACATGTCTCGTGTAAGCAGCGATTTGCAAAATATCGTTTTGAAGCTTCGCATGGTTCCAGTAGATTCGGTATTTAATAGATTTCCTCGAATGATCAGAGACTTAGCGAAATCCTTGGACAAAAAAGTAGATCTTGTGATTACGGGTGCGGATACAGAATTAGACCGTACGGTCATTGATGAAATTGGTGATCCATTAGTCCATTTATTGCGAAATGCCGTCGATCATGGGATTGAATCGATCAGTGAGCGTGTGGCTGCAGGTAAACCAGAGCAAGGAACTATTCAGCTTCGCGCATTCCACAGTGGTAACCATGTCTTTATCGAGATCGAGGAAGATGGCAAGGGTATTTACCGTGAGAAGGTTTTGAAAACAGCTTTGAAAAATGGTCTCGTTACAGCAGAACAAGCTGCAAAATTAACGGATCATGAAGTATACAACTTACTATTTGCATCTGGTTTTAGTACAGCTGAGAAAATTTCTGATATTTCAGGTCGCGGTGTTGGTTTAGATGTTGTTAAGACGAAGATTCAAATGTTGGGTGGACATGTTCAAGTTGATTCGAAGCCAGGCTTCGGAAGCAAATTTTCCGTACAGTTACCACTGACTCTCTCTATTATTTCTGCGATGCTAGTGCGTCTKGGTAGTGAGAAATATGCGATTCCATTGTCTTCCATTGTTGAAACTTCAGCTATTCAAAAGTCTCAGATCCGTAACATCCAAGGAACTAAAATGATTGATTATCGCAAATCGGTCATCCCATTAGTGTCCGTGAGTTCCTTATTCCAGGTTCCTGATTTCAATGAGGATTTGGAGGAAGAAACAGAAATCGTTGTTGTTCGCAAAGGTGATAAACAAGTAGCGCTAATGGTAGATGAATTTATTGGTCAGCAAGAGATCGTATTAAAAACACTCGGTAAATATTTAACTGGTATTTTCGCAATTTCAGGAGCAACTATTCTTGGAGATGGACAAGTTGCATTGATTATTGATCCTAATGCAGTGATTAAATAAAACCATATTCGTTAAGGAGGATTTCAAAATGGGAGAAGAAAAAAAGGTAATTGTCTTCGCACTTGGATCGGAAGAGTATGGTGTTGAGGTAGAAAAGGTTAGAACGATTGAAAGAATGCAGCCAATGACACGTGTGCCAAAAGCACCAGAATTTATTAAAGGTGTTATTAATCTACGTGGTATTGTTATTCCAATTATTGATCTACGTTCGCGATTCGGACTTGAAGAGGTAACAAGTACGGATGCTACTCGTATTATCATCGTTTCTGCTGCGGATTTTGAAGTGGGGCTCATTGTTGACTCTGCCAACGATGTTATTGATGTCGATACGGATAATATTAATACACCGCCAGAAGTTGTTGGTGGCATCAAAGCAAAATACTTGGATGGTATCGCACGTGTTGGCGAAAATAGATTATTGGTACTCCTTAACCTAGAGCAAGTGTTGAATCGCAGTGAAATTCAGCAGCTAGAAAGATTCGAGGAATAACTTGTGGACGTTTTTAGCCGACTAGAGGATTTTCAATTAGATGTGCTTAAGGAAGTAGGGAACATCGGCGCGGGTCATGCAGCAACTGCGCTTTCAACCCTGCTGGATAAGCCAATCGATATGCTTGTTCCTAAAGTAAGAATGCTGCCTTTCGAAGAAATTTGCGATAGTGTTGGCGGTGCCGAGTCTGTGGTCTTGGCCATCTTCTTACGAGTAGAAGGGGATGCACCAGGGAATATGTTTTTCATACTTGACTTGAATGCTGCCAAAAATATACTTCGAGACTTGGTTGGTTTATCACTTCCTGATCAAGAAGAGTATTCAGAGCTCGAATTATCTGCATTAAATGAAATTGGCAATATACTTGCCGGATCTTATTTATCCTCACTTGCTGATTTTACGAATTTAAATATGCAGCCGACGGTTCCAGCGCTGGCGATCGACATGGCTGGTGCAATATTAAGCTATGGTTTATTGCAATTTGGTCAAATGGGAGATCAGGCTCTTCTCATTGATACTAAATTTTTGGAAGGGGACAATGAAGTGCAAGGGCACTTTTTCTTAATCCCTGATCCGGAATCGTTTGGTAAAATCTTTTCGGCATTAGGGGTAGTCTCTCCATGACGCAAGAAAACTTAATTAAAGTGGGTATGGCTGACTTGAATGTTGCTCATCAAATTGGTGTTTTGAAGACAACAGGCTTGGGTTCATGTGTAGGAGTAACGCTATACGACAGCCGTTCAAAAGTAGCAGGAATGGCACATGTCATGCTGCCTTCTTCTGAAATAGCACGTGAAGGCAATTTGAACATTGCCAAGTATGCCGACACGGCAATTCCTGAACTTATTTCTAGAATGGAAAAGCTAGGAGCAAGCATAAGTAAATTAGAAGCTAAGCTTGCTGGCGGCGCCCAAATGTTTGCTTTTGCAGGAAATAATGATACGATGAGAATCGGACCGAGGAATGTAGAATCTTGTAAGGAAATGTTGAATCGTTACAAGATTCCAATTCTAGCTGAGGATACAGGAGCTAATTATGGTCGTACGATTGAATTTTTTAGTGCGACTGGCATCTTACTGATCCGTAGTGTTCAATTGGGAGTAAAGGAAATTTAATGATGATTGGGACTATACGAATAAATCTCATAGTAGCATTGTTAGCAGGTTTGTTTACTTTTGCTTTATCGATTGGCAATAACTTATTCCTATCATCCTGCATCAAAAGTGGTTACAGCTTTCTCATTTTATTCGTAATAACATTTGGATTTAGATGGGTGTTAGGGCTATTAATTGCTCCTGTATCTTCTATTGAGGATTCAACAGACGGGAACTCCTCATCCACGGTTGGTCAAAACCTAGATTTGAGTACTCCCGATGAGGATGAGGTAACGCGGGAAATGATGAAGTTGAATCACACGAACAATAATAAAGATGCACATTCTAATGAAATGCAATTTTCACCATTGAATCCACCTAAGCTAGTCACCAAGAATAATTTGGACCCTGAACAACTGGCGGGTGCCTTGAGGCGAATGTCTGAAGATTAAGGATGGTGAATCTTAAATCATGATTGATCAAAAGCAAGTTCAACTTGCGAATATTGAATGGTGGAAGCAGTGGAAAGAACAGGGCATAATTGCAGCGAGACAAGCACTAATTGAGAATTATTTACCTTTAGTGGAGTATGTTTCAGGTAGATTAGCTATTGGTCTTCCAAAAAGTGTTTCAAAAGACGATTTATCTAGCTTTGGGGCCATGGGATTAATTGATGCCATCGAGAAGTTTGATTATGCACGTGGCTTACAATTTGAAACCTATGCATCATGGCGAATTCGTGGATCTATTATTGATGGCTTACGACAAGGGGATTGGGTTCCAAGATCCGTAAGGGAAAAGGCTAAAAAGGTAGAAGAAGCCTATCAAAAGTTGGAACAGCAATATCTGCGATCTGTCACGGATACGGAAATAAGTAGTTATCTGGAAATCAGTGAGCAGGATTTCCAACAAATGCTTCAAGATATTTCTATTACGACAATATGTTCGATTGATGATCCCATTCGAGAAGAAGAATCGGAAACCAGACTTTCTCTCATTGTTGATGAGAAAGCCAAAGATCCAGAATCTCAAGTGAATGAGTTTTATCTCAAAGAATCATTAGCGAAAGCTATAGACCGATTGACGGAAAAAGAGAGAACGGTTGTCTCCCTATTTTATTTCGAAGAATTATCCTTAAGTGAAATTGCAGAAGTCATGTCATTATCTCCGTCACGCATTTCACAACTGCATTCTAAAGCGATCTTACGTCTAAAAGGTGTACTCGGACGATTTAAAAATCAACTTTTTCAAGATAATTAAACTTATTCTGAAAGTATGGAAAGGTGGTATGTCCGTGAGTGAAGGGAACATGCCTTTGGATTACTACATTAGTATTACTGTGTCAGATGACAAGTTATCTGCTCATTTACTGATCAGTAATACGGATGATACGTTTAAGGTCTCAATTGGGCAATTATTAGATATGGTTCAAAAAAACAGGATTATTCATGGTGTAAATC
>NZ_JBFUHL010000123.1:0-6175 GCF_056402415.1 Paenibacillus sp. P4_A9 | reverse complement strand
GATTTAAAGCGTCCGTTAGTTGGAATTTCACTGGAACTGTGCTTCCTTTTTTGAAAACACTTGAACCATCMGAATTTATCGGGTTTAGAATTCCACTAAACTTATAGACGTTTATTACTTGAACCGTTCTCGTAGTGATTGCTGTGTTTCCAACACGATCTTGGACACTATACGTAATTGTATAAGTACCCTCTTTGGATGTATCAACTGTTCCAGTTGTTACAATCGTGCTCGTTACATCGCCATCCACATTGTCAGTAGCTGTCGCCCCAGCGTCTGTGTAAGTCGAGCCCAAGTAAACAGTTGTAGAATTAGAGCCTGATACCGTAATGGTCGGAGCCGTCTTGTCGATGCTTACGGTTACCGTGTGGGCTTGTTCCACGTTGCCTGCATGATCCACACTCCAATATACAAGCGTATGGACGCCATCTGTGTTAAACGAAATCGCATTTCCGCTTTGTTGAGTGCCACCGTCTACCGTAAAGTAAGTTGCCGCTACACCCGAGACGTTATCAATAGCGTTTAAAGTTACGGTAGTATCTGAATTGACCCATCCGGCAGGGGCGTTGTCTGTCGTTACAGCCGGTGTGTAATCAATGATTACAGAACTGGAACCTTGTACACCGCTGCCGTCAACAGCTGTCGCAACTACTTGGACATTCCCTTCTGTTACCGCTGTGAGTACCCCGTTGACATTAATACTTGCTTTATCCGTCGTCGTGACGCCATCGGCCTCGAAGACACTCCATGTTACACTTTTATTTGCAGCATTAGTCGGCATAACTGTAGCCTGCATTTGCAGTGTGCCATATTCAACGGCGATTGCATTGACTCCATCTGCACCATTTACAGAGATGGATGCAACCGGTATTTGTCCGCTAATTGTAATCGTTTTGGAAACTTTTACACCGCTATTGTCATTAGCTGTCGCAACCACGATAACTGTGCCGTCTTTTTTAGCCGTAAGTAATCCATTCGAATCAATCGTTGCTTTATCTGTCTCCGTGACACCATCGGCATCATAGACGCTCCAAGTTAAACTGTTGCTTGCAGCCGCAGGTAGGACAGAAGCCTGCAACTGAAGTGTGCCATTCAACGTAGTGATTTCATTCGCACCACTTAAATTGATCGAGTATGCTGGCAGACTCGTATCAATTCTCACGTCATCGTAATAGGTTGTAACCAAATTGGCCGCCCATTGATCGCCAAGTATAATACGTTTAAAGTTCGTAAGTCCTGTTGGGGAAGCGACAATCGTACCATCGATATACATATCTACTTTGGTCCCAGAGGTATAATCAAATACAAATTGATGCCAGCCAGTAGATCTAGTTACAGTTGAAGCCGTAAGAGTACCGCCTATACGGTAGACATATTTGTTTGTTGCGCCCGCTGTCGCAGTGTTGACTCCGATTGATCTGATATTCGTACCGTCATCGACCATGACTGCATTCTGCATGCACCCTGGCGCTGGTGACGCACAGGTCTTTGATGCGTCATCGTAGAACCATAGAGATACGACTTTGTTTTGTGGAGTAGAAAAGGTTTGCTGAATCGCATCCTTGTCTTCGTTAGTAATATAGCTCCTAGAGCCAGAATGACTTTTAGCGGAGCTTAGCGTTGGCGTACCCAAAGCTACAGCCCAATTGTTAAGGCCGGTTTCAAAACTGTCAAACGAATACATGGATTGAGTCGGGTCACCCGATGTCACATATGCTAAAGAGATCGCGAATTCATCCGAAGTTGAGATTACGGCGCCGTTTAAATCCCGTGATTTCAAGACATAATAATAGGTCAATCCTTGCATCGTCGTTGCATCCGTGCAAGCGAAGTTCGTTACTGCACTGCATACCGCTGTCGTGTAAGGTCCGCCTGCGACAGTCGAACGCAGCACATCGAAACTTACCGCTCCCGGCACATTTTGCCATCTCAAATTAACGGTGCTGCCACTCGTAGTTCCCTTCAAACCGGAATAAGCCATTTCTTCTGCCAAACCAAACTCATCCAAATAACCTGTCAATCCGCCGCCACCTGCTTTTTTGGCATAGATGGTCACACTGGTATCACTTGGTCCTGTGGTAAAGGAAACGATGCTAGGACGGCTTGCAGTGCCCTTAGTAAAGGTTGTACTAGTAATCTTGCTTGTCACTGTACCACCGGCAAGTCCACTAGCTCCCAGTTCAATATAATCCGTAGCTGGATCAACTGTAGAATCAAACAATGTAAAATCAGCAAAATAGCAATTCAAAGGAACCGTTGTATTCGTATTCGTAAACACCAAATACACGTCTTTAACCCCTGTTACTGCAGTAAGTGCTATGGCATTTCTATAATACCATTGCCCTTTTTGTCCCGCTACGTCATCGCTAAACGGATCTGTCGCAACCAAAGTACCCCCATTCGCTGGGTCACCAATATACATCTCAATCTTGCCGGTACCAGAAGCAGCAACTGTAGCAAAATTTACTTTGTCATACATGCCCGCCCCGAAATCAATACCCGTAAATTTTAGGGTAGTTTTCGTTCCTGGAATCATGTAACCATTCATTGCGCGATAATTTACAGGAGTAACAGGATCACTTCCTGCAGTCATGGTGGTAGCTGGAACTTGTTTTCCCAGTACCTTACCCCAAACACTTAAATTATATGTGGTGTTTGGTTTCAAACCAGTGACAGTTTGAGCAATCCCATCACCTTCATTCAACGCTACACCATAAGCGCCGTCTCTTACCAAACCGCTGGCTCTGAAATCCCAACCATTGTGTACGACGATTTCTGGCGTATTCGTAGTCGTCCATCCGTTCAGATCGCCGGTAGGAAAACCAGCATTTTTGAGCAACTGTTTATAAGGAATATTGTTTAGCTTAAAAGTCGGGTTGATGTTTGCCGCATTGTCAAAATCGTGTCCCGATTTCCATGGCATGCCAGGTTGAACAGCACCCTTGACAGGTGCAGCGGAAGTAAATCCGTCGGTAACACCGGGAATCACGACACTTCGTTGACTTTCTGGGTTTTTAAGTGCAAAGTTTTTGTTAGCTGGGTCTACAAACATACTTTGGATATTGGTTCTTGTGTCTAAAGTATTACTTTGTTCAATCGCACCGCCTGCAGCTTGAGATTCAAATCCAGTATTTTCAAGAATATTGCCCATTAGCACGCTTCCATAAGAACCAATTCCATCGGCAACATCATCACCCCACGTACCGAAGGACTGACTACTCGTGTTGTATACCGTATTATTTAACATTATCATGCGTTCATTAGGTGTGTTGATGAGCATACCTACCGTAACATTCCAAATGATATTGTTATAAACCACGGCATCGAAACTCAAGTTATCAAAATAAATACCATCACCCGGACTATCATGTACGGTATTGTGATGAATCTCTGAACTGCCAAAATCGCTGTTCACAACATAAAAAATACCACCGTCATAGGAAATCTTCATCACGTCATAGATGTCGTTATACGCAATAACTGAACTAGTGAATGTGCCACCTAGGGCAGCCCGACCTCCCGCATGAATACTATTGTGGCTAATCAGATGATTGTACCCATTCACATTGATACCATCAGCATAAAGTCCATAACGGTTAAAATCGTGAACATGATTGTTAATCACATTGTTGTCGTGGCCTTTAACAACGATTCCAAAGCCAAACATATTTTTAACTTCACAATCACGAATCGTGTTGTGGTCACCATCCAATATAAAACCAGATACAAATCCCGATAATGGTGTATCAACAGCAAAAGGCTTGTTAAAGGAATCCACCATTTCGATGGTTGCACCCTTAAACATGTTGTTGCTTGAGTTTGCAAAGTTGACTCCAGCAGCCCGTACATTAATTCCGCTGATCGTAATTCCTGTACGACCGGCTAAGTCAAAAGCAAACTCTCTTTTCTTCGCCTCAATCGTACCGTTATTTGGATCTTCTCCACCCGGAACAGCAACAAATAATTTTTGGTTAGCAACGTCCTTATACCATGCCGCTACTCCCGGTACGCCAGCTACGCCAGTAATCGGATTTGCCACATCATAACGCAATGCCTGATAAGAGTTTGTAAGGTAGAAACCAAACCCAGGAGACCCGGATTGGGGAAGGTAACCAGTAGTATAAGGCCACTCAAAACTCAAAGTAGTACTACTTCCCGTAACCTTTCCAGTATAAACGGTGAACCCATTGGACACTGATGAAACAATAAGAGCATCTTTCCAAGCATTTGTTGTACTGTTAGGCAAAGGATTTGCAGTGTTAAGGGCGATATTGTTCATCTGCAGATTGGCGCCCCCGTTACTTATCGTACCGGCAATAGCCCCTGTCGATGAATACTTGGCATATTTCGCCTTGTTAAACATCATACTGTCAGGAATATTGGGCCACCTTGCTTGACTCAGCGATGTATCATTTCCCGCTGCATCCGTATAATAAACAATATTGCCATATCCGTTTTGGTAATCCCAAGACATTGGCGCCGAATAGATTCCAGCATCTGCTGTTGGCGTCCAACCAGTGACCAAATCGCCTCCAGACAAGGTAACTTTATCACTATTGTAGTTCTGAAACGCCACTCCATCACTTTTAGGTGTTACTGTTTCACGATAAGTTCCAGCCATAATTTCGACATTGTCACCGGAAACTGCAACATTGGCAGCTTTTTGGATCGTCTTAAATGCTGACGATGTAGACAGACCATCATTAGAGTCGTTTCCGTTTGTACCATCAACGTAGTAGCTTGTTACAGCCGCTGCAAAAGTTTTTACAGGCATTGATAGAATGGGTGCGCAAATCATAATTAAAGCTAAAAATAGGGTCATCATTTTGTGCGTTTTTTTAGCAGTTCCCTGATGCATAAATTTTACCTCCAAATTTTATTATTTTCGGGCTCACATTCTCCCTTGTAAACGCTATCATTTCGACTGCGGTGTTGTCCTTGCATTTCTTCGTCCTTGTGGTATCATTGTAATCGTGTTCGCCACTAGGTTACACCCATATTACAATATTTCAATAGTGAATGTATATTCGTAAATAATGGAATTAAGAGAGGGAACAATCGTGTCAAAATCGTTAGAACAGAAGGTCAAGGAATCACAAGCATTAACCCGTTTTGGTCATTGTCTTTTCGAATTGAGATCAGATCGGGGACAGAGTCTTAGAGACGTTGCAAAGGTATTAGACATATCGGCCAACTACTTGTCAGAATTAGAACGAGGTGTTAAAAAGCCCTCATCAACTATGATAAAAGCCTTATCTACCTATTACGGAATCAATCACATGCGTTTATACGCTCTTTTAGAGATTCCTGCACAAGCGTTGGCAAGTATCTTCGAAACGAGACCCCACGCGATTGAGCGATTGAATGCATTGGTACAGAGAGCGTCCAAACTTGAGACAATCCCGTTTGACCGCGGGACTGTATTTGTTGACGAGATGATCAACTTTATTGACCGCTTTATTACGGAGTTAGAAAGCGAATAAGTCCATAACATTTCAAACCCTTTCCCATCGTGGTGAGGGCTATTTTTGTTTGTAAACGCTTTGAATTAAATTAAATCTTGATTCTAGATGTAAGTGAAAAGGAGTCATTGCACATACTAAGCAATGACTCCTTTCGTTTAATCCATTTACTTCAAATTATTTCTTAGTTTTCAAGAACTCATCAACTTGTTTTTGCAGTTCAGCTACTACTTTGTCTGAACCTGCTTTTTTCATTTTGTCAATGAATTCAGCATATTTTTTGTCAGACTCAGCAACTGCTCCTGTTTCAATAACTGATCCACCTGCACCAGCATATTCTTTAACAACCGCCGCGATTTGTGCAAGCTCTGTTTTAATTGGATCAAGATTTGGTTTATAACCAAGTAATGGTGAAACGGTTGCAGTGGCATTCGCGTCTTGCCAGATTTTCGTGTAATTAGCTGGGTTGGCTTGTGTTTCGAAACTATTAGCTACGTTACCAAGACCCCAGACAAATGCGCCATATTTAGCATCTGCAGTTCCTTGACCTGAGTAACCGATTGTTTCAATTTTATTGTCGCCAGTTTTCTTGTAATGCTTGCCTTCAATACCCCATACGAGAAGGTTATACAGATCTTTCCCCTTAGCCGTATCTAACAAATTAATAAGCTGCATAGCACGCTCAGGATTTTTAGATGTTCTTGTAATCGCTA
>NZ_JBFUHL010000122.1:0-6189 GCF_056402415.1 Paenibacillus sp. P4_A9 | reverse complement strand
AGTCTCTAATATGAGATGATGGGAAGGAAAATGAGTATGATGACTTACGATTGTATGATTATTCAAGTAATATCAGCAGCTTCCCAAGGCGCGTTGGCTGGTGTGGGAATAAACAGCGAGCTCCTTATGGAAGATTGGAATGGTCACTATGCGTGAAGAACTTGTCTACAATTCYGAGATGGCACTTGCCTACGAGAAGACCTCGCGAGTCTCGATTCCATCGTATGATGCCTTATTCGCGATGGTTCAATCCTACTATCGAGCACATGTGGGTGTCGAAGCGGCATCATTGCTGGTGATCGGCGCAGGGGGCGGCAATGAACTATCTGCTTGGGGACCGTCGAACCCCGAATGGACGTTCACCGGAGTCGATATTTCTGAACAAATGCTAAAGAGTGCTAAATTCAAAACTGCACAACTAGGCATGGAAAGCCGCGTCAAACTCATCTTGGGAACGATTGACGATCTGCCACAAACAGACTCGAAGTTCGACGCTGCAAGTTGTATCTTGGTTCTTCACTTCATTGACGATGTTCATGAGAAGTTGAAGCTGCTTCGATCTATTAAGAATAATATGAAATCGCGAGCTCCATTCGTACTCGTTAGTGCTTTCGGAGACCGTAATGAGGCCGAACTTCACGACAGATTAAACGTCTGGAAAAGCTTTTGGCTGGATGGGGGAAAAGAGTTATCCAAAGTGAACGAGATGATCAATACTGCGCTGATGAAGCTTTCTATCATTCCTGAAACTCAAATTACTCAGCTATTGGCCGAATCCGGATTTACCAATATAACCCGCTTTTATACAACTGGACTTTTTGGCGGATGGATTTGCCACGCAGAATAAGTAAGCTCGCGCTATTGTCGGCGTGATTACAACCGATAAATTGCGCGAGCCTCTTAATGTTCCTATGTCCTTGTTGCCTATACGGATGGTAAAGGTACTACCAATTCATTAACTCGTTGACCCGTTTCTTGATTGATTTCAAACAAAATCACATTAAGCTTTTCATTTGGTGTTAGAGTTGAGGTGTCTAGTTGAATTTCGAAAGTTCCCCACCCAGGACCTCCTTGACTTGCCGTGACGAAAGCTTTGTTCAAATCAGTTTGTCCATTTGAAAGTACATAGTTAACCGTGCCTTCAAAAACGCTTGCTTCGCCTTTTACAACATATTGATTCGGTGCTATCTTCTTAATGTTTACATCACGAAAGACCTTGTTGCTATAAACTTTTTCCGAGGCGAGTTCACTTTGCTGATCAACCTTAGGGTGCGCAGCTTGAACTATACCGCTTCCTATCAAACAAAAAACAACGATCAAGCTTGCTGCAAGATATATTTTTTTCATCTATTCACCTATTACGAGAGACTTTCTTCATCAGCGTTTGCAGATTGTTCTGTACGTGCTTCAGCTAATTGTGCATGGGCTTGATCAAGTTGTTCTTGTGCATTCTGTATGGTCTGTCTTCGATTATTACTCACGGATTGAGCTTGATTCAATTCGCTTAAGGCATCAGCTACAGCATTGTGAGCCGCAGTTACGGCATTTTGCTGATCGGATTGTTGGTCAGACATGGATACACCTCCAAATTGTTATTTTTATGGCTATGTTAATTTTTCCAAGAGTACACAGAATTATACAGCCGCTATGTCGGCAAACAGCTAATGAGGCAAACCGCCTGCGCACTCAAACATACCGGAGTACATAAGACAGCAAAGATGCCGCATGCAGCTTTGCAAGAGTTTGCAATACGATAACATTTTGCATTGCATTCGGGATCAGCGGTCGCGCCTTTGCCTACACGCGGAATTAGCTTTTTTAATACACGCTCAAGTTTAGTGAATAGTCGTTTAAGGGCAAGTTGGAGCGATTTATCGATGCTGATCTTCAATGTTGTGCCGTCTTTGAATCGTATTTTTTTTGCACCCGTACCAGAGCACCCACATTGACAGCCGCTTTCAAGTCTAATGGGAACGATTGCTTTCTTATTAATGAATCCTCTAGTAGAGATATTGCCGTTCTTATCTTGGAGAATGATGTTGGCACTGGAGACGCCGTTCACTTGTTTACCAAAGGAAGCAGTGAGTCTGCTGCTTGTTCGATTCAGAGATTGTATTTTGAATGTTACTAAGTTACATGCATTCTGCGTGATGTTTAAGAAGATGTCGGAGACACCTCGACTGGCGTTTGTAACTAATTCGATGTTCGCGCTTAAGATGCCTTCTTGCTTAAATTTTAAGCTTGCTGTTGCAAAAAGGGTGGTCGTTCCGTTGACTGTGCGTAGTAGTCCGGGCATAGCTATCACTCCCTCAATTCAATTGGTGTGTACTCTCACAACATATGTGGAACCAAAAGACTCGGTGTGGGTGAAACACTAGAAAGCCCTAGCCACTAATAGCAATAGGATCAGAACTAAAACGACAAAATAAAAACAGCCGCAGTCAGAGACTTTTCTTTCAAGTCTTCGTACCCACATGCGTATATCAGTTGCTTAATTGCTAAGCTGGATCGGGATTCGGTGACGGATGAGCGTTATTATCAATTGAATCCTTCCTTGTTCTCGATTTACATTCAGCAATTCATTCAAGAGAGCCTCGATGAGAGTTTTAAGGGGTATGTCTTCATTCATCACGACACGGAAGTTGTCGCACTGATTAACCATGATGGTGTTGATACCATCAATTCCGATATGGAGAAGCTGACGAATCGGATTCGGAAGGATATTCGGGTGCAATCTAATTTTACCCTTACCTTCGGGTTAGGCAGCCCAGTCAAGGACCTGGAATCTAATTCCAAATCGTACAAAGAGGCCGGATTAGCGCTATTATACCGATTAGTTATTGGTGGAGATCGGTTGTTCTCAAACGAGATTGTTGCGGAGATGAAATTGGAAAAGCACGATTGGCACGCCGCCGACTGGCATTCCTTGAATCAATTCGTCCAAGAAGGGGACTTGGCGAATGTTCAGCAACATGCTAACCTCTACGTGACGAAGCTTTGCCAGCAGTGGAAGGATCCTGAAATCATCCACCAACAAATCTGCAAAATGCTGCTGCATTTCTACGAGTTGGCTGTGAATTTGGCCGTTGTGAAGCAGTGGCTGCAGAACACGGATGTGAAGCAGGTTTTGGTGGACATTTACTCGTATTCGTCCAGTAAAGAATTGAYCGAGCGCTGTCAGAAGCTGCTTGGCGATTTAACCGTATGCATCGGGAATCGTAAGAAAAAGCTAGTGACAAGCCCCGTCGAAATTGTGGTGCGCTACGTAGAGGAGCATTATGCAGAAGCGATCACGTTAAATACGATGGCCGAAATCGTCTATCTTAGCCCGTCCTATTTAAGCAGCTTGTTCAAAAGCAAGCAAGGTCAGTCTTTCATTGATTTCCTGACGGAGAAGCGGATCGAGAAAGCCAAATCACTCCTGCTATATTCCGATGAAAAGATTCAAGCAATCTCCGATTCTACCGGATTTACGAACATCAGACATTTCAATCGTGTGTTCAAAACGCTCACGAATCGGACCCCATCCGAGTTCCGTGAGGGAAAGAACGCAGCCATATCAGAACCGTCCAAGGTTAATTAAACTTGAGCGGTTTTTTCTCTTTTATTTTGGAGGTATCCATACCAATTTAGCGCACATGAATAACATAGTAGGGATACTAGAATGAGAGAAGGTGAGACAACATGATGAAAAAATCGCAAATGGCAAGATTGGAAAATCAGGTCTATTCGAATCGCGTTGCACGATCGGAATTCGATAACAACTGGAAGACGAGTGTGTCGAGTAGTGGTTATGTCGTGTACACAGCTACTAAAAATAACGCAAAGATTATTGTTTTACTTACCACGGGATTAAGAAAGCTAATTATTTTCGATAAAGGCGGTAGAGTACTTGTCGGCTCTGGCGGGGTAAGTCATTATAGTAAACCGCATAGGGCGAAGGATTTGAATTAGAACAGTTTGAAGAATAAGTACTTGCTCGGCAGCTACAACGGTATTACTTTAGGATGTATTCGCATATGATTCGTTAGGAAGCGAATATATTAAGGGCCGGGGAGTGGAAGGGGCATGTCTTTTTTTGATAAAGTCAAGCAAGGGGCATCAGAGGCAGCGAAGAAAGCGCAGCAAACCGTTGAGATTACCCGATTCAAAACTCAAATATCATCGAAAGAAAGAGAAATTGATAAAATCTATAAATTAATTGGGGAAACGGTCTATACGTCGAATCTTTCTGGAGATTTCACACAGATCGAAGCCAATGTTAAGGACTATTGCCAAGGCATCGCTCAAATCAACCAAGAGATCGGCGAAATTGAACAGAAAATCACCGAGGTTCGGAATGAAAAAGAATGCGTTTGCGGCAAAGTAGTTGCAACTGACACGAAGTTCTGTTCGTCCTGTGGTCATCATTTTGTTTAAGTAAATGGAGAAAAAGCAGTTTCCCAGAGAAAGCTTCTGTGGGAACTGCTTTTATTTTTTTGTACCTCAGCCTATGCTATGATAGTTAAAAAAATGAAGATAGTTAATGGAGGCATAGAAGATGGCTGAACTTAACCAAGATCCTGTTGTAAAGGTAGAAATGCTGATTAGAAAACCTGTTCATGAGGTATTTGAAGCTTTCATCGACCCTGAAATTACGGCGAAATTCTGGTTCACTCAAGGCAGCGGAAGATTAGAAGCAGGCACTCGCGTACAATGGGATTGGGCCATGTATGGGGCATCCGCGGAAGTTGATATCAAAGAAATAGAGATCAACAAACGAATTCTTGTTGATTGGGGCACTTTGGTTGAGTGGACCTTCACCTCACAAGCAGACAACGAAACCTTCGTGACCATCACGGACAAAGGGTTCGTTGGAACCGGTGATGAAAAAGTTAAACGCGCTCTTGATTCAACGGAAGGCTTTACGATTGTTTTATGCGGACTGAAGGCTTATCTAGAGCATGGTATTCGCTTGAATCTTGTATCGGACAAGGCTCCGTATGCGCATATCCAGTAAGACGGTTTGCGTTCTCAGGGGAAGGACAAGCTGCGAATAGAGGGATAAAGTACAGTTAAATCTGCTGGATTCGGTCGATAATATCAAATAAATGGAAAAACTCCAGTTAAAAATCAACTATTTCGCGAAATCCGCGGAAACGGTTGAAAATAGCTGGAGTTTTTCCATTTAAAAGTGAAAAGAGGGTTAAAAAGTAAATTATAGCTGGATATTTTCCAGTTATTTCAAATTAATCGTGGTATTCTTCTGATACCGAGTAGCAACCTGCGCCAAATACGTGTGTATCCAGGCATCGACGGTTTCGGAGTTTAAGCAATTTTTGCGGAAATGACTGGGTGGTGTTCCCATTTCTCTGGTGAAAACCTGGGTGAAATAGTGAATGCTTTCAAATCCGGTATCTTCCGCGATTTGTTTTAACGGGAGATCCGTGTAGCCTAGCAAATAGGCGGCTCGTTTGATTCTCTCCGTTTTGACGATGGAGGGGAAGGATTGTCCCAATTCATCCGAAATCAGACGAGATAGCTGTCGTTCCGATAGATGGAGGCTCTGCGCCACATCACTAAGCGTCATTTTATGAGAAAGATGATCCTGTATATAGGCTTTGACCTTCTTAAGTGTGCCTTGCAGCTCCAAATTCGCGGTAGACGAAGCGGTATCACCTGAGCGGCAATGCTGCAGAAATAAGGAGATACAACTGATGACCAATGTATAGGCTAATTGCTCAATCGTTTCCTTGTAGCGATCTCCCGTCTCCGACGCTTGAATGAGCAGGGCTTGCCAAATGAGCATGGGGGCTGTGCGATCAGCATTCGGGATGAAAAGATGCGGATAAGCGCATAGCTGGCTAAAATCCTGCATAAAAGCATCACTCGACTCGGATGCGACCGGCTCCAGAGCGAAAAATAAGAGCAGCATGCCTTCATCGCTTTGAATGGAATGTCGGCYCTCAGGCTTCGAGCAATACAGGGTCCCAGGCCGAAGGGGATAGGTGATGCCATCGTGAAAGTAAAGTCCTTCTCCTTCTACGACATAGCAAATTTCAAAAAAGGAATGGGTATGCGGACGATTGCCCTTATGCTGCGGCTTCGCACCCCAGTAGTGAACAAAGATGGAGGCGGAGGCACCTTGCAGCTGAACCACATTCTGGTTGAGATACAGGTTACTACGCGAATAAATGGATGGACTCAGCA
>NZ_JBFUHL010000121.1:0-6203 GCF_056402415.1 Paenibacillus sp. P4_A9 | reverse complement strand
TCATCATTCAGCAATACTTCGCTAAGAAACATCAGAAATCCTTTTTTAAATAAAAACCGCTAGCCCCTAGATCGTTTTGACCATTCGAGCTAACGGTTCTTTACACAGCTTATATACTGCCATCAAACACCTCGTTGTCCTCATAAAGGGGGCGAAATGGTTTCTTGGAGTAGCGATTCGCATACGCGGATGCGACATAACAATCAGGTTTAATGACCGGAACCATGCCCACAGATTCCACACGTCGCACCATCTCTTGGACGAATTTTGCCGTCCGATTTCTATTCTCGTCATCCCCCGCATCAATATGAATGAACATATCGAAAGTGGCTCCTTGATACAGATGAGGAAGAATAATATTTTCCATATCTAATCGCTTGTTCTCGTCAAAATACATCGCAATCTCTTCACTTAATGTGGTTTCCATTGAAAGCTTTTCTTTGATTGAGTGAAGGGCTCTTGGTACGATCACTTGACGATAACATGCCCACGCTCCTTTCCCTAGCCGCTGGATCACTACGCCGGTAATGAATTTCGTATGACCTGTGTGCACCTGACAATCCGTACCTATAATGAATTTATAGGTTGCCACGGGGTCAAGTCGCATGAAATGGAGAATACGCTCGTGCACGGTATCCAGGTTAAGTCCTCTTTCCGTTGTGTTCCTAAATTCCAGTGGTTGGTTCGTCGTCGAAGGATTCAAAGATAAGGCTCTCCCTTTCTCGATAAACTATAGAAAAAGGCGGATGCTCAAGGCAGCACCCGCCTCTTCTATAGTATATGGCAAACCTTGCCTGTTCGAACCATCAACTTATTTTAAAACAGGGCCGCCGTACAAAAATCTATTTTCCCATTGCTTGCCATCAATTGTATCCACGCGTACGCCGCCAGATTCAATCGAATACGTGTGAAGCATTTGACCGTTGCCTAAGTATRAACCAACATGTGTAATCGGCTCTGTCAGTACATTAATACCATCGTAATCAGAAGGTTTGGATCCTTTATAGCTGCTGAAAAAAAGTAGGTCCCCGCGTTTCAGCTTCGTCCAATCCTTCACAATTGGCCCCAATGCTTTTACATAGCTGCCTTGCGCAGCAGAATCACTTGGCAAGGACAGACGAAGCGCATCCCAGAACATCGTTTGTACAAAATCAGAGCAATCGAAAGTAGAAGGATCATTACGTTCGGAACCAAATTCATAAGGAGTTCCCAGGTATACTTCTCCCGCGTCAATTACCGCTTCGATTTCATCCGCTACTGGCATATTGGGTTTAATCACGGAGAAATCCGTTGTTATGTATTTACTGCTGCTGCTCATATATCCACTAACCCCGTTAGCATCTTTCACTTTATACCAGCTGTCATTCACTTTATCGGTAACAAGAACTTCTTCACCTTTGGCCAGCATTCGAATCACCTTCGAACCTGAACTAGCGTCTGAAGACGGCAGCGTACGGAAATTAACACCATACAAGATTTGAGCATTGCTGACAATCGATATGTATTTACTATTTGTGGATACGTATCCGCTTACACCTTGCGCATCCTTAATTTGAAACCAATTCACAGTTGTATAGTCCGTTACCGTAACGATTTCATTTGCTTTCAACATGCGAAGCACGTTGCTCGATGTACTCGGTTGATCTCGAAAACTTACACCAGCAACAATCTGCGCCTTAGTCGTGACTCCTTCTTCAGCTTGCGATTCTTTAGGTAGTATCGTTAAAATTGCAACCATCATCAATACCGCAATACCCATCGTCCACTTTCTCATCGTCTTGCCCTCCATTGGGTATAATGTAATTTTTTTCTTTCGTACCMTTATTATAGTTTGAGGGGGTTAAGCACGAATATAGGTGAATGGTAGGGTTTATTGCCAAATGGTGTATGGCGTTTAGCCTATTGACGGCATGTCTTAATTTTCCAATTTACGTACCTCAGGCTTTCGTGTTAAAGATGACCAAAATAACTGGAATTGTGAGGAGTTCTTTAGTTTTACATTACCTATTTTCATCTCATTTTCTTCCATTTCGATAATGGCCCAACTACTTGGATTACTTACCGATTGTGATTCTAAAAAAGGTACCAACTGCTCATTCGCTTCATCCAGCTCTGTCCAAAACTTCACGCCATAATAGGCGAGGCCATAATGATTAACAAGCGTGCACGTGTAGATTTGCTCTGTTTCTTTGTGCTGCAAAACATAAGGCATTTTCCTCTACCTCCAACGAGAAAGGCACATTCACCACGAGGGGGAATGTGCCTTCGTTTGTATGATTGCTAGTTACAAATAAGCATTTTCATGTTTGGCTTTCAACATGTTCCAACGACGTTCCACTTCAGTCTCGAAGGATTTCAGCGATCCCTCATACTCTGGTTTCGTCAGATGCTTCGTTTTACCCATCGTTTTCAACCAATCGGATAACGGAATCTTCTTGMTCTTATCCTCCGGATTGTAAGTGATGGATGTTACGCCATGTTCTACCTCATACAGAGGGAAGAAACAAGAGTCAACCGCAGCGCCAACGATGTTAGAGCCTTCTTGATCATCCGACAGCCAATTCAGCGGACAAGCAATGAGAATCTTGCCGTAGACTAGTCCCTCATGCTGTGCATACCACTGGGCCTTCGCTGCTTTCTTAACCAGATCCTGCGGGTACGCCTCTGAACCTGTAAATACATAAGGAATATGAGTCGCGGCCATAATTTGCGCAGTATCCTTGTGATGGAACACTTTACCACCCTGATGCTTCCCAACATTAGATGTGGATGTCCGATGTCCCATCGGCGTTGAATACGAAAGCTGTGCACCTGTGTTCATGTAACCTTCATTATCGTACTCGAGAATAATCATTTTATGATTCCGTAGTGCAGCCCCGATGGCAGGCCCCATCCCAATATCCATACCGCCATCGCCCGTAATCATGACGAAGGTGAAATCGTCCTGCAACCCGAGATGATCAAGTTCTCCGCGACGCTTACGCTCCCAGAACATCTCCACAACGCCTGACAGCGTTGCTGCGCCATTCTGGAATAAATTATGGATATAGGTGGCTTTATGCGCCGAATACGGATAGCCCGTTGTTACAACCATCGCACAGCCGGTATGGAAAATGGAAACAATATCGCCTTCTATACCCTTGAAGAACAGCTCGAGCCCTGAGAAAATACCACAGCCAGGGCACGCGCCATGACCTGGCGCTATCCGCTTCGGTTTCTTCGTTAAGGAACGTAGAGGTGGAATGCGAACATTCAACTTTCCTGTATTCTCATCCGGTGAGACGGTGATGAGACCTGTCTTCAAATCTTCATACTTCATTGGCGTCAATACCCGCTTCGGTGCTTTCGAAGGGTCCCCCGGCGTGTGGCCGTAGTAATCGAAAGGCACGTCCACCTTGCCGCTCTCCATCGCATCAATGGCGAATTGGAACAGATTATGCCCATCCTCGGCATAAAAGTCTTTGCCACCTAAGCCATAGATCCGGCTTATGACAAGCGTATCTCTGTTCCCGTTTGTGAACAGCGCCGCTTTAATTTCATTGACCATGTTGCCGCCATGTCCGCCATAAGAATCTGCGCGATCGCCAACGGTGATCGCTTTCACATTCTTCAGCGCCTCTGCAATCTGCTTCGCTGGGAAAGGTCGAATCAGGTTCGGTGCGATCGAACCTGCTTTAATGCCCTTCTCGCGGAGTTGGTCGACGACATCCTTGATGATTTCGGAGGCCGAATTCATCAGAAATACCGCGACTTCCGCGTCCTCCATCCGATATAGCTCCAGAATCGGATAGTCACGGCCCGTCAGATCGGCATATTCTTGCCGAATGCGATCATACACACCCTCAGCGTTATACATGGCCATCGACTGCTGATAGCAGTTATTAATATAATCCGGTTCATTCATATACGGTCCTACCGTAATCGGATTATTGCGATCTAAAGTATCTGGGAAGCCCTGTGGCTTCTCACCTACGAATGCTTGCACATCAGCCCGATGTGCGAAGGTTTGCACTCTGCGCTTTTGGTGAGAGGTGAAATAGCCATCTGAAGCGACCATGACTGGCAAACGCACCTCAGGATCCTCGGCTAATTTTAATGCCATAATATTCATATCATACACGGCTTGCGGGTCACGACACATCACGATCGGCCATCCAGTATTCAAAGCATAATAAAGGTCCGAATGATCACCATGAATATTGAGTGGCCCTGAAACGGAGCGGCAAACCAAATTCATAACCATCGGAAAACGGGTTCCGGATTGCACCGGCATTTGTTCCAACATATACAAATAACCGTTGGCGCTCGTCGCGTTAAATACGCGGCCGCCAGCAGTTGATGCGCCATAACATATACCTGCTGAACCATGTTCACCGTCTGCAGGGATCAAAACAATATCATGCTGTCCATTGGACTTCATGAGATCTAGAAACTGAGCTACCTCCGTTGATGGTGATATCGGAAAGTATCCCATGACATGATAATTAATTTGATGCGCCGCATAGGCCGCCATTTCATTCCCTGATTCATACACGATGCGCTGTTCGACTTTGGCTTGACCTAATTCCTGCTTGATATCAATGGACATGCGTGTAGTTCCACCCTTCTCCCATAAATACTCTCTAAGAGTTTATAGCTAGATTGAATCGATGCGGCATGCGATTAAGATCAGCATAACCATCTTCTTCCCGCTCACTGGAGAGCGCATCGGTTGGACAAGCTTGTACACATTTAAGGCAACCTTTACAATATTGATAGTCTATGCCTTGCAGGAACATTTGCGGACGGCCTTTCTTATCGGGGAGCTCATCCCATACGAAACAAAAGTCCGGACACACATTATCGCAAGAAGCGCAGTGAATACATGAATCTTCATGGAAATGCGGCATCATCCCAGCACGGGATATGCTCAAATCTTTAAGTATACTATTACCGGGATTCGTAACGACTCCTCCGATAGGCTGCGTAGCAAAACCCAGAACAGGTGTATCATACCGTACAAAATCTGGCATGGATTCCCCTTCTGGAAGCGCATACGTCTGGAAAACCACCTCGTTATAGCCGCGGTCGAATGTACGTAAGGCCGGAGCAACTGCAAGCGGATATTTCTTTTCTAGCGACTTCCGAATGACGCCTCGCATGACATCTGGATCCAGAAAATCACACAACCGGAACATCGCACCTAACATCGCCATATTCACGCGATTTTTCTCTTCGAGTGAAATGCCAATTGCATCAATGACGGCAATCGTTCCACCTCTGAGCTTCATCTTTTCCTTCAATTCATCCGGTGTTTTGGTTGAATTTACCAACACGGTACTATCCTCATAGATGCCACTGATAACGTTTACAGTTTTGGAAAGTGATTCATGAAAGACACCTACAACATGCGGTCGTTCAACGGGCGATGTATCCCGAATCTTCGTTTCCATGTCACAAAATCGAATATGTGCTTTTACTGCAGACCCTTTCTTCTCTGACCCGTAGGAAGAGAAACTGACTCCGTTCAAACCAACGCCAACGACTCCTGCTTCTGCCAGCATCTTGCCCGCCAGATTCGCACCTAGACCGCCGATGGATTCCAGTCTTATCTCGAAAAAGCCGAGATCGTTCAATTTAGGTAAAGTTACCATGCTTGGTCTCCTTTCAAAAATGAACTGCATAAAGAGTGAATAGTATGAATAGTAAATCTACTATTATTGTAACAAGAAATGGCTGGTAATCAACCTTTTTTTCTCACAGCCATTTAAAGCAAATAATCAATGATAAGACCGCATTTTCCCATATAAAAACTAAGTGACTCCGGATTCACCTCATCCTCCAATTTTCTTTCCTCACAATCCTCACACACGTCTACATAATCGTCATCAATTGGATTAAACACAACACCGCAAACCTGTGAGCACGTCCGCATTCACATCTCTCCTCGGCTTTAAATCCCCCAATATTGTAAACGCTTGCAAATCATGTTCTCTTTATTATACAGCGGTTTATATGCCACTGACCATAAGTCTTTATGAAATCTTTAGCATTCCAAACAACCCGTTTCACTTGATTCAAATCGCATTTGTGAGATAATGTAGAAATAAATACCAAATTGTCGAATTATGGAAGGATGTTTGGGATTGCTTCATTTCATTATTTCCAATGAACTACACAACCTTTTCTATATCATGAGCGCTGCGCTGCTCCATCTTATTCTT
>NZ_JBFUHL010000120.1:0-6331 GCF_056402415.1 Paenibacillus sp. P4_A9 | reverse complement strand
AAGTTGTAGCTGAACTTCAAAAACAAGTTGACGAGTTCTTGAAAACTAAGAAATAAGTTGAAGTAAATGGATTGAATGAAAGGAGTCATTGCTTTGTATGAAGCAATGACTCCATTTCACTTGCGTAAATTCGAACTTTTAAACATATATTTTAAATCAGCATGAGAGCGTTTACATAATTTGAAAGAATTGTCAGGTAAGTGAATTTCAATTATTCTCTGAGACCAGAGATGCAGCCTGACTTAAATAAAATTTGGAGGTAAGTTTATGCATTATGGAATTTCAAGAAAATCGAATAAAATGATTGCCATGTTGCTAGCGATTCTAATGATTTGTGCACCCATTCTAACAATGCCGGACACAACATTAGCGGCAGGTGCGGTTGCATCAAGCTACTATGTCGATGGTGCAAGTGGTAGTGATGCCAACGATGGGTTGACAATTGGTGCAGCTTTCAAGACCATCCAGGCAGCTGCAAATATTGCTCAATCTGGGGATACTGTACTTGTACGTGCAGGTGTTTACAGAGAAACGGTTACTCCTAATTCAGGTGTTACAATTAAAAACTACAATGGTGAAGCAGTAACGGTATCTGGCGCTGACTTGATTACAGGTTGGACATTGGATTCCACATTGGCTACCGGGAAAAAAATCTATGTAGCAGATATGAATTGGGATATGTACAACGGCGATGGAAATATTGTTTTTGCTGATGGTACTCTGATGCAGGAAGCAACATTTCCGAATTTTACACTTGCAGATCTTTTGGACAGAACTAAATATCCTACTGTAAAAACATTCAATAGTGGGGCAACGTCTTCAATTGTTGACGCAACAGGATTAGGCACTAAATTTGCGCCTAATACACTTATTGGAGGGATGCTCTGGTTCCGTACTGGAAATGCATATGGCAGCTATACAGCATCCATTACTGGAAATCCTACAAGTTCAACCATTAACATTAGCTTGCCCCTTCTTTCTCCAGGTTATCCTCCTGCGGCAGGATCATTTTATTATATCACTAGAAATAAGCTCGTATTGGATGTTGATAACGAATGGTACAAGGATGTAGCGAATGGAAAATTATTTTTCATTGCTCCTGGTAACGTAGATCCAAGTACGATTGCAGTAGAAGCTAAAAAGAGAGACTATGCATTTGATTTTTCAGGAAAGACCAATGTAACGATTGAGGGAATTAAGCTAAGAGCTGCAAATCTTAACTTTGCTAATTCCAGCTATAATATGGTGAAAGGTACTTTGGTTGATGCTCCCGACTATAACTTACCTAGTGGAATGGCTAACCTTAATGGTTTAACATTAGGTTTGAATTTGAATGGCGATCACAATACGATACGAGACAGCGAAATTAGAAATATGTACGGTCCTGGCATCCTGGTTGATGGACATGATAATAATGTAATAAATAATTACATTCATAATGTTAACTTTTTGCATTCCTATGCCGATGCTGTAAAACTAAACGGATATAACCATCTTGTCAGCCATAACACTCTTACGATGGCAGGGCGTGGACTTGTAGGCGGCGCTTTCAGCAGATCAGTTATTCAGTATAACGATATGAGCCAAGGAATGAGGCTTTCTGGAGATGGCGGCGCATTCTATATTGTGAATTTGGATATGGAAAACACTGAAATACATCATAACGTAATTCATGATATTACAGGTGCCGGAGGATCCCACGGTTTTTATCCAGATAACTCGGTGCATAACCTAATTTTTTATAACAACGTCATTTATGGTACAGCTGGTAAGGGCATACTTATGAATGTTCCTAATGAATACCACTTGTATTATAACAATTCAATTAATAAAGATATAACTCAGTTCTGCAATACATCAGATATCTGTGATTCAATAGGTTCGACCTTTATTAACAACATTGTAAGAAATGGATATACACAAAATAATAGTGATATTTATAGATCCAGAAATCTTGAGAGCGTTGATCCGCAGTGGAATTCTGATTATAGCTTGAAGAGCACTTCTGCAGGCTTTGAGCAAGGTGCAGTGATTCCAGGAGTAACTGATGGTTATATGGGAAGTAAACCTGAAATGGGTGCAATAGAAACTGGAGTTACATGGAAGGCGGGACATGACTTTATTAATCCTCCAACTCCTACTTTTTATCTAAATCCCAATATTCCATACAAAAACCTGATGAATAACGCGGGCTTTGAAAGAAATAGCTTTGAAGAATGGACAGTTACAGCAGGAACTCCCTCCCTTTATCAAGGAAATGCTTGGGATTATAAAGCATCAAGCATTGTTAGATTTGGGCAGAACGCAGTTCGGCTTAAAGCTGGAGACGCCATTGCGCAGACGATAACCGGTCTAAAACCCAATACTACCTATACATTAAGTGGTTGGGGAGTAATACAGGGAACTGAATTTGAAGCAGAGAACTATAATGCCAGCTCAGGAACATTCAGTGAAGCACCTTATAGACCTTATAGTGGAAATGAAACCTGTCTATGTGGTAACGCTCCTGGTGCTTGGGTAAAATATAACAATATCGACTTTGGAAATGGTCTATACAACAGTATCAACTTCGCTGCATCTCAAAGGGTCAATGGTGGTAAGATCGATGTCAAATTAGACAGTCTTTCAAATCCTTCGATAGCCACTTATACGATCAACGTAGCTAATGATACAGCGAATCCTGGTGCTTGGATGTACAATAAAGCAGATACACCTATAACTACTAAAATTACAGGTGTACACAATGTTTACTTGGTATTCTCAACTGCAAACCAAAACTATTTAGATAAATTCAGATTGTCCAATACTGATCCTGATGTAGATGATGCAATTATAGGAGTTAAAGATTTTGGAGGTACAGACACTACTGCATCCATAACGGAGCGCATGTTTAGCAGCACAACAAAAGCGAAGAAAGTTGTGTTTACTACAGGACCTAATAATACAACCGCTACCATATTTGCAAGCAAGCAAGATGGTAATTTCTATGCCTTTTTAGATGGTTTTGGGGTTTCTGAGAATGTATCGGAATCGGTCTTGGTTCCAAATCCAAACGGATATGTATTCAAGGATGGCTTCGAGGATCCTTATATGGATAACTGGATATCAGGAACTGCAAAAGCATATGGTACTAAGGCGCCATTAAGCACTACCATAAAATCTGAAGGTTTAAATAGCTATGCTGTAAATGAAGATAGGGATGTCATATATAAAGTATTCCCTACCAGCTATAGTAAGACTGCATCTCTTCGTTTCTACGATGACAACGCTGCGGCGGCCAAGACTGCCGTTGCCCGTGTTGATGGCGGCGGTTTAGGTACTGGCGATGCGAGTATGCTTGTTAGTTCTTGGAGTGATGCTACCAAGATGTATGCATTAGGCGTCATGACGGGTACTTCACAAGCTAATTATTCATTTAAGCTTGGCAATGTTCAATGGGCTGAATCGTCAGTTGCAAGAACAGCGGGATGGCACGAGTTAAAATGGGATTACTCATCTGGCAAGGGCTTGGATATGTATATTGATAATATCCTTGTGGCATCAACCACTGAAATAACGGGTTTCAATATGATTGCCATGGGTGATTGGACCGGGGATGCTAAGATATCCACTGCGAATTTTGACGATGTGCGTATAACTGAGTGGGCAGATGATGTGAAGCCTAGACTTACGTTGCCAAATAATCTAACTGTAGGAACAACTGGTTCCAATGCTGTTGTCAACTTTACAGTTAGTGCTTATGACAAAACAGATGGTCCATTAAATGTAACCACATCTCTTCCATCAGGCACAACGCTGCCAATTGGCCAGACTACTGTAAATTGTTCTGTCACAGATAGCGACGGCAACACAGTGAATGGAAGCTTTGTTGTAAATGTTATTGCTGCAGAATATTTTGAAAACTTTGAGAACGGTTTGACTGGATGGGTACCAGAAGGAACAGATACTCCTGTAACAAGTTCAGTTAAGACTGTTGATGGAAGCAACAGTTTTGTAACTGACAAGGATAATGCTGCAATAACTAAATCATGGAGTTCAGGCCTGCCAGGTAAAGTGATCTCTGTGAAGTTCTATGATGAGAATGTAATTCCTGATAATACGTTTGACAAAAATAGCACAAGAAGCGTTGCAAAGGTTGCCGCAAAAGATGATAGTAATTTCATTTATATGGGCGTAGATACGATTAGCAATACTTCGAATTATATTTATCGTTATGCGGGTTCAGCAGTAGTTGCAACGAATATACCAAGATCCAAAGGCTGGCACGAGTTCAAATTTGACTTTAGCAGCGGGACTATAGCAGACCTTTATATTGATGGAGTCAAGATCAAAACAGTTGCAAGTGCTTGGGATGTTTCTAAAGTAGGGACAGAAATTACCTTAGGGGATCTATGGGGTGGAGCTGCTACATTCGGTCAAGGTACGTATCCTACTTACTTTGATAACCTTATGATAGCGCCGGTTATCACAATAACGGCAAGCGCTGGAAGCAACGGTTCGATTAGCCCGAGCGGCAGTATTACTGTGACTGAAGGAACATATAACACATACACGTTCACACCGGACAACGGTTATATGCTCGACACTGTGCTGGTAGACGGCACGATTGCAACGGTAACAAGCAACACCTACACGTTTGCCAACGTAACGAGCGATCATACGATTGATGTTACGTTCAAGCAAATAACGAATAATGGATCGGGTGGTATTGTGGTAATTCCACCGGTACCAACACCAGATGGTACTTACATTATTGATGAAGACCAACTATCGAATAGCGAAAATGGAAGCACGACTGTCGAAATTCCAGCTAACATTACGGAAATCAAACTCCCAGGGAATACAGCCGAGCTGATTAAGCTAAACAATTTGGAAATCAAATCAGATGCATTGACCTTATCGATTCCATCCGAGGTGCTTAAGCAACTAACAGAAACGCTTTCTGCGGATGAATTAAAAGGTGGAACAATTTCACTGAAGATGGCTCCGATTTCCAATGCGGATGCGGAAGAACTTATCAATAAAAGTAGTCAATCTTCAAATTCAGAAAATAAACTAGTCGGCGATGTGTATGAATTCAATTTATCTATTCAAACAGCTGACGGCAAAACGATCAATCTTTCGAAGTTTGATAAACCGATTACGATTGAGCTCAAGGTTGATCCTTCGATGAATCCGAAATTTGTAGGTATCTATTATATTGCAAATGACGGTAAACTTGAGTATGTCGGCGGCAAAGTAAACAATGGTGTCATTACTGCCGAGATCAAACACTTTAGTAAATATGCAGTTCTTGAAGTTACGAAGACATTCACTGATGTGTCTTCAGGACATTGGGCTTCTAACGTAATCAAAGAGCTTGCAGCAAAGCAAATCGTGACTGGTACGAGCGCAACTACCTTTGAACCAGGACGCAACATAACGCGTGCCGAATTCACAGTGCTTCTAGTTAGAGCTTTGAAACTTACGGAAAAAGGCCAAACAACATTTACCGATGTGAAATCCAACGATTTCTATGCCGATGCGGTATCCATCGCAGTGAAGGCAGGTATTGTACAAGGTAAGAGCGCGACATTATTTGATCCAAACGCGCAAATTACCCGTGAGGAAATGGTTACTTTGCTTCTCAGAGCATATGAGTTGAAGAATGGTAAAGCTGTTGGCAACGCAACTCACTCGTTTGCAGATGACAATCAAGTATCAACATGGGCAACTGAATTTGTGAAAACCGCGGCRGCACTTAACCTGATYCAAGGTCGCGMAGAYAACAAATTCGATCCGCRAGGCATCACTACTCGTGCCGAAGCAGCTCAGGTCCTGTACAACTTATTACTAGCWACACAGACGCTTTAAAAGATATTTCGAACGAAGGATTACTGTAATTATAAAGAATCATATTAAACCGTCCTGATTTTTCTGAGGACGGTTTTCTTTTTACCGCGAATTAGGGCCACAAAATTCCTTAGGTATATAGCAATGGAAGTTTAAAAATATCACTTTAGTTGATTTTAGTATTTTTTTTTTGTCGAAGAAAGCAATTTAGTATTCGGATCTTTATTTTGACTCCCTATTCAGCTGAGCACTTTTTTCATAGAATTTAAGTATAAACAGATTGAAAGGGGAAAATTAAAAATGAAAACGCTTAACACTGTTTTTAGCAAGACCATTCTTCTAAGTATGACAACGGCTTTAATCATTACTGGGTGCGGCAAAACAGGTACTAGCACACCATCAACTTCACCAAGTGCTGCGGCAACAACGGCAGCAGCAGCAAAGCCGGTTACACTGAAGTTTGTAACGATGGGTCCTGGTAAGCAAGCTGATTCGCAAA
>NZ_JBFUHL010000119.1:0-6391 GCF_056402415.1 Paenibacillus sp. P4_A9 | reverse complement strand
TTGATCCGCAGCTGTACGGCTCGAGTCCGGATCTTCGCTGCTGGACGATCACCCCGGAACGGGATCGTTTTGAGCTGCAGTTGATCGAAGAAGCTTTGCGGGTTCATAAGCCAATACTCGCTATTTGCAGAGGGATGCAGCTATTGAATGTGAGCTTCGGCGGCACGTTATATTTAGACATATCCGATCACGCTGAGAACGTACTGGCTCATCAGTTTTCACGCGCTCCTCGCTGGTATTTGGCGCATCGGGTCAAGCTGCTGGCTCCGTCCATCAAAAAGCTATTCCAGGCTGATGAAATTCGAACGAACAGTCCTTTAAAGATATATGTTCTTGTCCTCCTGTCGGATGACAAAAACATTGTCCGAATCAAGTCCGCGTTTATCGCGGGCCTTTTAATTTATCGGATCAAGTTCTTGTCAATTTGCAATGTCAAGAACTTGATCCGATTGCCGATTGGTGACAAGAACATTGTCCGATTTCCGAGAAGTCAAAGGTTTGAGAATCATGTATTTTTTTTAAATAACATTTTGGTCAAAAATAATAAAGTATATCTTGCAATTGAAGCTTCAGGGGAGCAAGTAGTAGGCATACTAGCTTGTAATGAAAATTGGGTCAATCAGTTATACGTTCATACGCAATATCAAGGGAGAGGAATAGGGAATAGGCTCTTGAACAAGTAACGGGAGTGTAGTTTAACAGTTGACTATTTATTGTCCCTCGTAATTAGTCCAAAAATAAACAGGACAACCCCAATAAGTGGAATTATTACTTCAAACAGATGCAATTTTATATGCATATTGTTTTGAATGTAATACATCAGTACAAAGAGAAAAATACCTGACAGCATTAATTTGTTTGATGGCATTAGTTGATCACCTCAGTCCAAGTTTATCATAATGCACGAAAGAATGTTAAGCTAACGGAAGAACGATAGTTAACAAACCCAAAAAGGCTGCCACGTGCAGCCTTTTTGTGCTAACGTGCAGTATAAGGTAGGTGTCTTGAGTTGATAATGAAGGATACAACACAACATTAAAGAGAAAGAAAATGAACCCAAAGGGAATCACAGGAGCGAGAACTTGACAATGAGGAAAATGATTAAGTCCATTCTTATAAAAGTAGTAATCGCCGCTATATTAACAATCATACTCAGCGCTGTTCTCTATTTTATAGATCTTGGTCCGAATCCGGTTGGAATTTTTATCGTTATTATGATTATACTCTTCTTTTGGGATTGGATATTATGGGCAATTTTAAATCGATGATTAACATGATTGAATCTAAGAATGTTAGTTCAATCATGATATGACGGCAGCCGGCACACGATCGGCTGCCGTTGTCCGTTGAAGTAACGGGCAGTTTGCGATAATGAACTCTCGACATTCAGAGAGGGATTAAAGAGCAATGCTACGAATAAAACAGTGGCGAATTCAATGTAAATAACTATAATCGTGTATTTCGAATAGCACATGCTTTTCACAAAATACCGAAGAGGGTTTATTTATAATAATACGAATTATATTATTATTGAAAAAATGGAAGGATTGAATCTTCAATTATGAATAATAAAATAACGTTTAAAGATAATCCTTGGAAAGACGGACATCACGTCTCTGAATTTATTTGGAGTGGTCACATTAATGAAGCTGGACTCTGGTTTGATTTACATTTAAAAACTGCCGATTACGATGAAGCAAATAGTGAGTTGAATTCTCAAGATGATGAGGACGTTTCTGACTGGCAGGCAGAAATCGTTTGGAATAATTATCATAGATGAACGCTATCATCCACTTATTGGGGAGAAGAAGCCAGTGGATTTCAGGTGGGTACCAAGTTTAATCCATTTGATATTGGGCAACTTGGTTCAATGGAGTACAATGTGGATCCGTTGTCAAACTATGATTTTGATAATCCATCTTTTAACATTTATTTATTAGGACACGATTCTGTTGCTGAACATCGGATACATTTCTCGGAAAACGAAAACAATCAATTTGATATAAAATGGGATGGAAAAATTGCTCGCACCTATGTGGGCCAATATGAATTTCTACATTCATTTGAAGCGAATTTATTCAATGTAAGTTTTCAAGGGTTTGATATCCCTGAAGAAATATCGGATGAACGGGCGCTTGAATTGATCGAAATATTTACAGTTAAATCTAAAATGTATACCATCTCAGATGTCAATGGACAACGAAAGATTGTTATCCATTGATGTCGAAAACAATAGCTTAATAGAAAACAGGAGAAGGCTGCCGACACTAACATTCGGCAGCCTATTCAGCTAATGGGCAGATTTGGTAATACGTAACAGGGTTATTTTTTGGTAGCATTAGTTTATGGTTGTTTTGTATGATAGAAATAAACCAAAGGGGGATGTTATGAAACCAATTATGATTGATTTTCCAGATGAGTTTCATACTGAACGATTAGTAATTAGAATGCCAAAACAAGGGGATGGTAAGGTTGTTTTTGAAGCCGTTAATGCTTCGATAGATGAGTTGAAACCTTGGTTAAAGTTTGTTCAAAATGAACAAACCGAATATGATATTGAACTTGCAGTTAGAGAGGCACATGTAAGATTTTTAAGTCGTGAAAATCTAAGATTTCTTGTCTTTTTGAAAGAAACGGGGCAATTTGTTGCTACGTCAAGCTTACATAACATAGATTGGGATGTACGGAAATTTGAAATTGGATATTGGATAAATACACTTTTTAGTTGCAATGGGTATATGACTGAAGCTGTTGAAGGTATTTGTAATTTTGCTTTTAGTCAGTTGAATGCCCGAAGATTGGAAATACGTTGCGATACTAAAAATACTAGAAGTAAGTTAATACCTGAACGATTACACTTTGAACTTGAGGGTATTATCAAGAACGAAGATTTATCGGTTGATGGAAGCGAATTGAGGGACACATACATTTTTGCAAAGATAAAATGTGGTCATTAACAGGTGCGATTATATTAGGAGCACATCTCATTTAAGCAACAACAATAGACAGCAGGGGCATAGTTGAACTAACGTTGAACGATAGCTCAATAAATACGAAGAAACGGCAGCCTGCATTGGCCTGCCGTTTCCTCAACTTTAGATGTAAGTGACGATCGAGTACACAATTAGACAAGCGGCCGTATGGCCGCTTGTTCCTTCTAGCAGTTAGCMAACGGAACTTACTGTGCTCCGTTTTGGCAGGCTGTTTTATCTTATTCTCATTTTATTTATCATTAAAATTACCGTGTATTTTCACAGATGCTACAGTACTCGTTACTCCTTCATATGAAGCGTGGACGGTCACATCACCCTTTTCAAAGGTGCGCAACTCACTAAAAGTTATGATTGCTTTCTGTACATCGCTGGATGTGAACGCAACGTAAGCCGTTAAGTCAACGGTGGTACCATCTGCATAAGTTCCTATTGCTGTTAATTGAGCTGTTTCTCCGGTTTTAAGCTTCTTTGGCAACCCAGTAATTTGGATGCTAACGGGTTTGGCTGGTAACACTTGTACTTCGATCTGAGCGGATTTACCGTTGTAAGTGGCTGTCACAATAGTGCTGCCCGCTCTATGAGCCAATAAGGTACCGTCTGCAGCAACAGAAGCAACCTCGGACGCGCTTGATGTAAAGTTCGCTCCGGTAACGATTTTGGAGATGGATCCGTTTGTGTATTGGCCGATAACCTGCAGCAGTGAAGCTTGGCCAGCCATTAGCATACTCGGACCGTTTATCGATATGCCGGTTAAGACTAGAGCGCTATTGTTATAATTATGGAATTGCATGTTAGGGTAATAAGCATTCAAGATCTTGTCATAAGTCCAGCCAAGACCTCCAAGCATCGAGGCACCAAATTGKCTCATCCCTACGCCGTGGCCGTTGCCCCCTCCGAAGAAGGTTACGCCTGTCACTTCACCGCTAGCATTTTGGGCAATGTCGAATGTAAAGAAAGCGGAATATAGGATGCTTGGGTTTTTTAGGGTTGCAGTCGGGTCATAATCGGTTGCGCCGCCCTTAGCCCGAAAAGCTGAAATGTCTGAACCTCCGGTATAAACTTTACTTGGGCGGATTGTAAACCGGATATTGAACTCTTTAATAATCTTGTACGTCCCGGTGCTGCCTTCTACTACTAGTTCTGTAATATTGCCTCCAGCCCCTCTTTTGGCTACGTACATTGTTTTGAAAGTACCAATCCCTTCGGCTGTGATCGGGAGGCTTTGGAATGAACCGTCTGCTGTACGAGTGAGGATGAAATTAGGGTCTGCAGCATATCTCAAGCCTAGGTTGGCGTTGATCGTTTTTTCCAGCTCCTGTTTGGTCAGACCCACTTTCCAACGGAAATACAAGGAATCAGAGTCATAGCTCTTGTAAGAAAGGTTTTTGTAAAATGCAGCTACTGCCACTTCATCTTGCGTATTCAATGGGAACAGCTTGCTGCTGTCAGCGGGATCGAATGTATAACTGCCTGCTGTTAAATACGGAAGCGGAGTTCCAGGGAACAGATTGGTAACGGAGTCTGACCATACTTCATGTTTGGACGCTCCGAACCCGCCAGAAGTCGAATAGAAGCGGGCGTCAACCAAGTTTTGACCGCTCTTCATGATCTGGCCTGCAGTCTCGTTGATCGCTTGAGTGGTCAATGCATTCTCTACTTGGTTATTATAGACTTGGCTAAGCGTGCTATCGTCAATATGGAATCCTTGGTCGGCGAATCGGTTGGACAAGTAATCGGTCAGCGCATAAGTTCTTGCAGCCACGGCTTGAGCCTTCAAGGCTTCCAATCCGAAACTGGATGGCATTTCACTGGGTACGACCTGATACAAGTATTCTTCCATACCCAATTCATTGATGACTCGCAGCTTATCCTTATCCGGGTTTAACGAGAGTTCCAAGACCCCACGGTATTGAGGAGCAGCGGGCAGAGCCCTTTTGATGGAGGCGATTTGCAACAGGGAGGTACTGCTGGCGGGAATCGCATATAGTCTATTGGAAGTCTGATACAATTCCACACCATTCACGATTACTTTCATTTTACCGCTGTCTGGGGTGATCGAAAGCAAGCTTCCAGCTGCTACTTCAAACGATTGTCCTGCAATTTTATCTGTCAGTTGAAAGCCTTGCGCCGAACGGAGATCCACTTTAGCGTGGTTCAGCTGTGTTATATCTGCGATATTAGCAATATCGAAACGAATCCCGACACGCATCATGTTCATCTGAGTTTCGCCTTGAAGAACAATTTGGGAAATTTGACCGGCTGCATTCTTGAAAATCTCCGCGTTTTGGGCGCCAACCATAACATCGCTTAGGCTTTTGGTAAACCATTGTCCATTCACATTTTGAAACACTTCTGCACGATCGGATAATGGAAAAGTACCTGAGTATTCTAGTTCCAGAGTACGGTTAGCCGTATTTTTTGAAACGATCTTTTCTTTCAGTGGGGGCAGATCAGAGGTTTCTCCATGAGCTGTCGAGACAGCGCTTACAGAACTGAATGCCAGAAAAATACAGAAGAGCAAGATAAGAGGACGGAAGACGATTTGTTTCATTTACTTTAACACTCCTTTAGTAATGCATTTTTTGAAATAAAATTTCATTATTTATGATATTTAGTGAAATTTTATGTCTCAAGCCAATATAACTTGAATTCTATCACTTGCCTATATGTCTTTTATACTAGATTTGGTGACGACAAAAACTGACAAAGTTTGGTGTATGCGACCCCATAAAGACAGACAAACAAAGCATGCGATGGAACTTTTATGGATGCTGAACGTCTAAATAATTAGTAGTTATTAAGGAAGAGGGGATTTCATGAGAAAATTTTTAATCTTTGCGATTTTAAGCTTGTTTTTGCTGAGTGCATGTTCATCTCAACAAAAATATTCTGAACAAACTAAACCTACTCAATTAATATCAATTACATTAACAGAAGCTTATCCTGGGAATTTAACAAATGTAAACAGAGTCGAATTGTTTGATGGTTCTTCAGGAGAAAGAAAAATAGTAGCAGATCGGACAATAATTCAAAACTGGCTTAACCAAATTAAAGATATTAAATTAATACCTGAAAAGGATCAAGGTGTAAGGGCTGGGGACGTATTTGGAATTACCTTATATGAAGGCGAAGTTAAAAAATTTGGGTTTCTATCAGGGAATGTAAACAATGTATATTACAAGACCAATAAAGATTTCGTAGAACCAATCAGAGCCTTATTTAAGGAACAGTTTGGAAGACAATTCTAGGCAGGCTTTTCGGTAAGATATATCATTAAGTTAACGGTGAACGATAATTCAATAACAACATGAAAAGGCAGCCAGCCCAGGTGGATTGGTTGCCTTTTTTCAAGTAACGGGCAGCTTAGTTCAATCATTCTTGAACGTACTCTATAAAGG
>NZ_JBFUHL010000118.1:0-6392 GCF_056402415.1 Paenibacillus sp. P4_A9 | reverse complement strand
AATTCAGATATGGGTCAAGGCGCGCTAACCATTATGAGCAAAATTGTAGCCAAAGAGCTCGAACTACCATACGAAGACATATCGTTTCCATATCCGGATACGAAAGAAGTACCTGATTCGGGTCCAACCGTCGCATCCAGAACGACGATGATTGTCGGCAAATTGCTGGAACGAGCAGCAAGTAAACTAAAAGTTGGGTGGCAATCAGGCGTATATCAAGAGGTAGTAGAACATTATGTTCATGAAGAAATGATTCCTTGGGATGAGGAAAAATTTTCAGGAGATGCTTATCCCGCTTATGCGTGGGGAGTCAATATGATCGAACTAGAAGTGGATACCTTAACCGGAAATGTTCAAGTGGAGAAAGTTTACGGCAGCTTTGATATAGGAAAAACGATTGATGATCGAATTGTTAAAGGTCAGATCGATGGCGGCATGGCACAAGGGATCGCTTACGGTTATATGGAAAAAATGACGTCTAAATTAGGTAAGATCCAGCAAAAAAGCATTTCAGACTATGGCCCCCCAACGGCTATGGATGTAGTCCATATAGAAAGTAAACTCTATGATAATCCATTTGCCGGAGGACCTTATGGTGCGAAGGGTGTCGGTGAATTGCCATTAACGGGAGGGGCTCCGGCTGTGCAAGCAGCGATTGAGGATGCCTTGCAAATACCMTTTTTCCAAATTCCTGTTACGCCAGAATTGATTATCGAAAGTTTGACAAAGAAGGCGGGGGGAAGCGATTGATTAAATTTAACCTGAATGGAAGAGAAGTGGAAACAGAAGCTCCCTCCACCGTAAGGCTGATTGATTTATTAAGAGACGAATTTCAGCTAATCGGTTCAAAGGAAGGCTGTGGCGATGGAGAATGCGGGACTTGTAGTGTCCTTGTTAATACGCTTGTGCAGAATAGCTGCCTTATTCCCATTGGCGCCATCGAAGGAGCAGATATTATTACCATTGATGGGTATTGTAAGACAGATCAGTTTCAAATGTTAAGTGAATGTTATTCTGAAGCAGGTGCAGTTCAATGTGGTTTTTGCATACCAGGCATGGTTATGGCAAGCGCAGGCCTGTTATCCAAAAACCCTCATCCGACAGAAGAAGAGATTCGTGAAGGAATCTCCGGAAATTTGTGCCGTTGTACCGGCTATAACATGATTGTGGATGCGATTGACTTAGCGGCGAAAAAGGGTGAAGGCTTATGGTAATGAATACCAGTACCTCCTACCGATTTATGAGTTTAGAAGAAACCATCACTCAACTAGCCAGAGAAGACTGCCAAATTATTGCGGGCGGCACAGATGTTATGGTACAGCATAAAAGTCCGAGAGGGGCACCTGCCAAGTTTGATAAACCCATTGTATTTATTGATCATTTAAAAGAATTAAAGCAGATTGATAAGATGAATCATGACATTCATATAGGTGCTTGTTGTTCCTTTAGCGAAATGATCGAACACCCCCTCACACCGGAAATACTAAAAAAAGCAATAAAAGAAATTGCCGCGCCAGCTATTCGAAATAGAGGAACGATTGGCGGGAATATTTGCAATGCGTCCCCTGCAGGTGATACTTTGCCATTGTTATATATCTTAAACGCTAAAATCCTATTAAGATCCTCTAAAGGGGAGCGGGTTGTTGAGATTCGAGATTTTATTCAGGGACCTAGAAAAGTGAACAGATTGAAGGATGAAATCGTTACAGAAATCATTTTGCCAGAAGTGCAAGAGGATCGTACTTATTTTGTTTTTGAGAAAGTGGCTAACAGACGAGCAGATGCAATAGCTAAAATATCGTTTGCAGGTTCGATGCGTTGGGATGAAGGCAGGATTTGTGATGCTCGATTTGCTTTCGGTGCAGTAGGACCAACCATTGTACGTTCTATGGATATTGAAAAAAAATTATTGGGAGAAGCATTTCCGTTGGATAATAAGTTAATTGATGGGGTTGTTGCTGATTTTGAAAGCATATTAAAACCAATAGATGATCAACGCTCTACAGCGGTTTATCGGAAAACAGTTGCACTACATTTATTGCGTCATTTTCTTGAAAACAAACAAACATGAGTTCTTACAGATCCCCTTAAATAGGGGATTTTTCATTTTAAAGCCCATGCTGGGAAATAAATTCATGTCAATCCTTCTAATGAAAAGGATTTATTGAGTGCACGCACGACGTCTTCAGAAAATGATGCTATAATATAAATTTAACAAGGCAGCCCATGGGGCTTTTCAAGTAGATTTCAACAAGAGTGAAGTGGAAGCGTATACATTTGAAATCGGTCTCGTGTATAGCGAGATTTCCTTTATTATCAAACTTTTAAAGACTAAACATACTACTGTATTAGGAAGGAATTCAGAGGATGAAGGGAACTTACGAGTATTACAAGCAGATTTTCGAACATGTCCCAAAGCCTTTTGCTTTCGTGGACTTGGACATGCTGGATGACAATGCAAGGGCGATTGCTCGGGCAGCAGGCAGCAAGAATGTAAGAATTGCGAGTAAGTCGATCCGTTGTATCGATGCGATGCGCCGAATATTGGCCATGAATGATGTCTTTCAGGGCGTCATGTGTTATACCGCTGCCGAAGCCGCATTCCTGGCGCGGCATGGTTTCGACGATCTGCTGCTTGGCTATCCGCAGTGGCAGCCAGAAGCTATCACCGAATTGATCGAGCTTATTGGCGAAGGCCGCTCGATCACCTTGATGGTCGATTCCGTGGAACAAATCGAACATATTGAACGACTTGCGATTGCGTTGCAAGTATCCGTTCCGTTATGTATCGATATCGACATGTCGGCGGATTATCCTGGCTTGCATTTCGGCGTATGGCGCTCACCGCTTACTTCTTGGCATCACGTGCGTCCTGTTGCGGAGCGGATTATCCAATCTTCATGGTTGAAGCTGGAAGGGATCATGGGGTATGAGGCGCAAATTGCAGGCGTCGGCGATAACGTGCCTGGGAAGTACTTGAAGAATAAGATCGTGCAAGTATTGAAGAAGCGCTCCATCATTGAAGCGGCTAAGCGGAGACAAGAAGTCGTGGAAGGACTTCAGGCTATGAACGTCCAGCTTCGATTCGTTAACGCGGGTGGAACGGGCAGTATGGACAGCTCGCGAGAGGAAGCTTGTGTAACGGAAATTACAGCGGGTTCCGGGTTTTACGCACCTGGGTTATTCGACAATTATTCGTCGTTCCGTTATCAACCGGCGGTTGGTTATGCGGTAGAGGTGGTACGGCGTCCGAAGCCAGACGTAGTGACTTGCTTGGGCGGTGGATATACCGCATCGGGAGCCGTTGGCAAAGACAAACAAGCGAAGCCATATTTACCGGAAGGTTTGGAGCTATTCCCACTAGAAGGGGCTGGCGAAGTACAAACACCGTTGCGTCTCAAAGGTGGCGTTCAACTCGCGATCGGTGATCCGGTATTTTTCCGACATGCGAAAGCAGGGGAAATCTGTGAGCGATTCCTTACTTTATATGCCGTTTCGAAAGGCAGCATCGTGGCTGAATATCCGACATACCGCGGAATGGGGGAATGCTTTCTATGAAACAGGATTCGTTGACATGGTCGAACTGGTCAGGCAATGTTCAGGCATCGCCACAAACTGTGCGCTATCCAGATTCGATCGAAGCCGTTGTTGAAGTGGTTCGCATGTGCAGACAAGAAGGTCGAAAGCTGAGAGTGGTCGGAACGGGACATTCCTTTACGCCGATCGCGGCATCGAATGATGTTTTGGTTTCGCTTGATCGGATGCAGGGGCTTGTCCGAGTAGACCCTGAAGCTAGAACCGCAACGGTCTGGGCAGGTACAAAGTTGAAGCTGCTCGGGGAGAAATTGTTCGAACATGGATTGGCTCAGGAGAATATGGGAGACATCAATGTTCAGTCTATTGCAGGCGCTATCAGCACAGGAACTCACGGCACTGGCCGCGAATTCGGTAATATGGCCACGCAAGTGATAGGCATGACAATCGTCACTGGTACCGGGGAAGTTCTCGAATGTACAGAGGAATCGCACCCTGAATGGTTTAAAGCAATGCAGGTATCGCTTGGCGTTCTCGGCATTATCGTTCAAGTTACACTCAGGCTTCAGCCCGCATTTAAGTTGGCGTATGAAAGCAAAAGAATCCCGCTGAAATCTTGTTTGCAACAGCTGTCCGTTCTGGCTGACGAAAACCGTCACTTCGAATTTTATTGGTTTCCGTATGCCGATCCGTGCCAGGTGAAGTTGATGAACGAGACGAACGCGAAGGTAACGAATCGTAAGGTACGGGATTATATAAGTGACGTATTGCTGGAAAATACAGCCTTCCATCTGCTTTCGGAAGTGTGCCGTAAGCTGCCGCGGATGAGTCCGTCCGTGAGTCGTCTTTCGGCATCTCAAGTTCCGGTGAGCCGGAAAGTCAATTACAGTCACCAGATGTTCGCAACCCAAAGGCTAGTTCGTTTCAATGAGATGGAATATAACATCCCCGCAGCAGCCATGCCTGCAGTGATTGAAGAAATGCGTGAGACGATGGCGCGTGAGAAGTTTGATGTTCATTTTCCAATTGAGTGTCGGTATGCGAAAGGTGATGATATCTGGCTAAGTCCGGCCTATGAGCGTGATTCCGCGTATATTGCCGTCCATATGTATAAAGGTATGCTGTATGAAGACTATTTCGCAGCGATGGAGCGCATTTTCCTCCGTCATGGCGGAAGACCGCATTGGGGGAAAATGCATTCTCTTCAGGCTGCACAGTTGAAGGAGATCTATCCGATGTGGGAGCGTTTCTGTGCGATCAGGGAGACGTTGGATCCTGACCGTATTCTGCTGAACGATTATTTGCTGAAGCTTTTTGCACCGCGTGCAATAATGAATTGAGCACTATAGTAGGTAGACATGATTAGGATATCTGCATAGGAGATGGGAGAGACGAACAGGTCCCAAGATAGAATGGAATCCGAAATCATGAACAGGACGCTGCCGATGATAGCTAATTTATTACCAGTCATAATGGCAGCCCAACCCATAAGAGAGATAACGATAATGTAGAACAACACAGGTACCGCTAGTCCAGCATTATCTTGCTCTGTTAGGGAGATCAATAGCTCTCTGCCCATTAAGAATGAAAAGATGGAGATCGGTATGATCGAAGAGATCCGTAACCAAGAAAACCGCCATTGAACGAGAAAACCAGCTGTATAAAATAAATGACCGATAAGAAATGCGGCAAGCCCGAAAACGAACCAAAACATAATCAATCCATCACCAAGCATACCGAAGAATAAGCCGATTAACATCAGCCAATGAACGTTTTTTTTGGTTGAGGGCATATGCGTGTAAGCGTAATAAAATATCAGACACATCGGAATTAATTTGAATAAGAATTTAAATGCTTCATGATCAGGTCGAAGCTCCAAAATGTAAAGCATGCTAGTAAGTAGTATCGCAATCGGTAACCACCGTTTCATCGTACATCTCTCTCTTTCATGTTGGAATAACGCTTTAATAGACGTATTATAGTGGCACAGTGAACATTTGTAAACGCTTTATTTGTGGCCAATGAAGCACTATGAAGGGAAACGAAATTATGCAAAAAGTGGGAAACAAACTGTCCAAGGCTGAAATTTTTACATTTGCTTCCGGAGATATATTTGGCGGGGGAGCCCAGCTCATCATTTCTTTTTTCTATTTGATCTTTTTAACCGATGTGGTTGGAATAAGACCTGTGATGGCTGGAACCTTAATCTTAGTTAGTAAAGTATGGGATGCCGTAAATGATCCATTAATGGGTTTTATAACAGACAATACAAGGACAAAATGGGGTAGAAGGAAGCCTTATTTTTTCATTGGTTTTTTCGGCATCATCATCTCGTATTTCCTGTTGTGGTATCCGATCTCGGGAGACAACGAAATAGTCAAGTTCTGCTATGTATTGTTTGCTTATCTCCTGTACTCAACCATTTCAACCATGGTGATGATCCCTTATGCGGCTATGTGTAGTGAGATCACTACTGATTATAAGGAAAGAAATACGGTTAATGGCACGCGGCTCTTCTTATCGCAATGTTCCTCTCTGCTATGCGCGGTGCTGCCACTTGAAATTGTAAAAATGTTTGGAAATGAAGACACAGGATATATGGTCATGGCCCTCTGTTTTGGTGTGTTTTTTGCGGTACCCTTCCTGCTTATTTTCTTCTTTACCAAGGAGAGGGTTATGGTGAGTACGGAAAAATCACGCTTTACGATTGCGGCTTTAACAGCACCGTTCAAGGTTAGATCATTTCGAATTCTGATTATCATTTATCTGTTTTCCTTTCTATCTATGGATGTGATATCCACCGTTTTTGCCTATTTTATGAATTATTATCTAAAAAGACCTGATGAACTGAACTATGT
>NZ_JBFUHL010000117.1:0-6405 GCF_056402415.1 Paenibacillus sp. P4_A9 | reverse complement strand
AATATAAATAGTCATACTTATATTGTAATTGAGATTAATAAATAAAAGGTCATTTTCATCAAAACAGCAAAGGTTAATCCAAAAAAAATAATTTAATCTGGAGGCCAAATAAATGCTGAAACAATCAACGCAAGAAACAGCTGCTAAAGAATTAGCTTCTTATTTATGCGATAAACACCAAAAGTACATATCCCGAGCATATAATCGTTTCCATGCGGAATACAGCGAGTGGTTTGTTTTACCTGCAAAAAGCTACGACCCTGCATATCAACATGGTAAATTTTCAATTATTCCAAATGATAAAGGATTTCACGCAAGTTTTTATATTGAAAAGGGATTTAACATACCATTAGAAATTGCAAAATCCTCTTCAGTTATTAAGAAAATCGATATTATGAATGAAAATTGGCAATGGCACAAATTTATGAAAGATATTAAACATAGTGAGTTTAAATTAGATGATACTTGGGAGATTGAGTTACAACATTATGAATTTGGAAAAGGATCAGAGATACAAGTAAGTAAATATCCAGGTTCGATGTTGTTGGAAGTTGCAGAAAACTTTACAAAGCCAGCATATGATTATCATTGGATAAACTTATATATTTCCCCATTGACCGATGAAAATGATATTCATAAATTATATGACAATTTTCTTTCTCTTTTTATAAAATGGATTAGATAGAGTGAAACCAAATAGGGTAAGTCTATTTGTCCCGAACAAGAATCGGAATAAAAGGTGGATGCAGTTAGAATGGTTAGTCAATTCAATATCCGCTGAAATGGATCACCTAAAAGGGGATATTACAGAAGATTCGGTTAGAGAATCAGGAATACCTTATGGAAGTTTAAATGGAACTAACACACGAATCACTCTAAATAATGACGATTCTATTAATTTGTTTGTTTCAGTCAATGAATTGATTAATTTTGAATCTAAGGAGTTTATCTCCTTTTTGGAAACACATTTCAATTCTTATTTAAGAAGAGTAAATAGGAATGATCTAATAATAGGAATGATCTAATAAAACGATGATTTTAAAGGAGAAAGAGGAATATTCAGTGATAAAATCAAAAGGGCAAATTATTGCAAATTACGTTAATAAATTAGAAATTAATATAGAGACAACTTGCAAAGAATTATGTGACAAAAGAGATACATTCACTGAGTTTGTTAGAAATGAATTTGGTAGTGCAATTGGTTTTTCAGCAGTAACAGAATCATTGTTGTCCGAGTGGTTTAGTACATATTTTAATGAATGCGCAGATATTAAAGTGCTTCCTGAGACAAAATACACCGCTGCAATTGGCAGTCAAAAATTAGATATCCCAATATTAAAAGATAATCAAATATCACTTGGTATCTCGGTTAAAGCAAGAACTGAAACAAGCGGATACCTAGATGGTGCCGATTTTCAAAACCCATTGATTAAAGAATTCGATCAATACTTAAAAGAAKGAACAGATGGTAAAATCGGTGTTCCAACTTATTTACAAGATATGGCACGAATCGAAAATTTGCAAAATGTACAGGTGGAACGGTTTAAGTCATTGACCATTACCTATGGTAAGTTAAATAACAAGAATGTTCATTGGATTGATAAGTTTACAAATAGATTTAATCATAGATACATTTTTTTATTGGATGAAGGAAATAGAACTTTAAAAGAAGTCTATGAAAGAGAAATACAGTCAATGAAATGACGAATTCGTAAGGATGGAGTAGAAATGGCAATTCCAATCTAGGAATAGTTTGTCGAATTAATCTTACTGAAACGAAAAACACCTCCTAAAAAGAAATAGGCAGACACGCGGAGATAATGGCCGCGTTTTTTAGTGCATTTATATTGGATACTTACTCTACTAATAGATGTAGTGGCAGGTGTTTACATTATAAAAGGAGATGTGCCTGGTTTTAGTTTATGCTAGACAAAAGCAACTATAAATTAACATGGTTCAATTTAACTATTCAACCACATAAGGAGTATTTATATGTCTATCTACATAATTCTTGTGATCCTTTTTATTTTAGGAATTGTATTGAAATCACCAACATTTAAAGGAATTATTGGCGAAAAGTCTGTTTCAATTCAATTAAACAAGTTAGATAAGGAAAGATATTTGATCTTACATGACATTACCATTCMTTCAATTAAAGGAAAGACAACTCAGATTGACCATGTAGTGGTGTCTGAAAACGGAGTATTCGTAATTGAGACCAAGAACTATACAGGCTGGATTTTAGGAGATGAGAAAGCGGATTATTGGACACAGGTAATTTATAAACGTAAAGAAAGGCTGTATAATCCTCTTAGACAGAATTATGGACACATCCAAGCTTTAAAGGCATTACTTGTAGATATTGATGAAGAGATATTTACTTCCATCGTATGCTTTAGTGCTAGGGCCGACTTAAAAGTCAATGTAACTTCAGAGGTCATTTATATAAAACAGTTAGTAAGCACCATTAGCAAATACAAATATGTTGTGCTTTCTAAAGATGAAGTGCACAAAATTCATAGTACAATTCAAGGTGCTGACTCGAAAGATGGAAATGTAAAGAAACATCATGTTAAAGCAATTAAGAATGATATAGCTGTCAAGTCTAATAAGATTGCTAAGAACGAATGTCCTAAGTGCGGTGAAGTATTGGTTGAGCGAAGTGGTAAGTATGGCAAGTTTAAAGGCTGTGGGAGTTATCCAAAGTGTAGGTTTGTTGTGAAATGACTTTTAGAAAACGGAGGATAAGATGAGATTTTTAGATAAATGGCTTCACATCATTCGTAATTGCTCATTCGACAACACTTATAAAGCAGCGTGGAGTAAGGCATTGACAGAAATTGCTGTCGATATGGACTTTAAAGATCATAAAAATGATATTGTGGGAATTAACCTAGAAATAATTTCACAAAAGGTAATTCGTTATTATTGGGAACAAATTTATTTCTTCGATTTAAAACAAAGTGCCAATCCGAATAAACCTCCTAAAATCGTTTCAGTTGTCAAGGAGCTGATTAAGGTTTATCAAGAAAAGACTGGTTCCAAACAACCGGTAAAATGGATTAGGGCAAACGTAGAGGATTTATGTAAAGGCGAGTATGAAAAGTCCATCAAGGAGATTGTACGAGTCTTGAAGCAGGACGTTAGTTATCGCTTCCTTCGAATTGAGGGTAAGGAAATAGAAGGCATCTACGAATATCAATTGAAAACTGATAGCTTGTATATAGAGGTAGAAAACTTAAAGAAGCTTAAGGACCATAGTTTAATCGTTTTCGATGCGATTAATTATCGTTGGACTCAAATGTTAGAGAACTTTAATCATTCGCCGCGTATCAGCAAAAAGGTTAAGATAATCGATGAAGAGAATGTTAGACGTAAACCATTGAGTAAGTTCTCTACATATATAAATTTTGAGAATCCTGAGAAAACATGTTTCTTGTGTGGTAACTTGATTGTTGGGGAAACACCTGCAATTGATCATGTAATTCCCTGGTCTTATTTGTATTCAGATGATTTGTGGAATTTGGTGTACTCACATCAAAGCTGTAATAGTAGCAAATCAAACGTAATACCAAGTGAGGATATGATTATTCGCCTAGAGGATAGAAATAGTGTGTTATTTAATATACTTCAAAAGAGTGGTATTAAGGACAAACATGTCTCTGAGTTAGAAATGGCAATTCAAAACAATCATGTAAAGAAGTTTTGGATTGCTTGTCAGGGCTGAAATTAAATACCGGGGAGAGAATTATTTTGAAGATATATAACAAGTTAGTTCGTGATAAGATTCCACAAATTATTGAAGAAAAGGGGAAGAAAGCTGCATTTAAAGTGTTGAGTGATGTTGAATATACAGTAATGCTTAATCAGAAACTTCATGAGGAATTTCTTGAGTATACTAATGCAATTGCAGAAGAACAAGTAGAAGAGTTAGCTGATCTTGTTGAAGTTGTATACTCAATATTGCAAAGCAAGGGAGTTAGCATTGAGGATTTCGAGAAGGTGCGTTTGACAAAAAAAGAAGAGCGTGGAGGGTTTGAAGAACGCCTATTTCTTGAAAGTGTCGAGGATTAAATGACATGAGCGCGACGGACAATAAACTGGAAATTTGGAAAGAGTTTTGTTCCAATTACAAAATATCTGAACTTGGTGTTCCATTATTTCAAACTAATGGTGATATTGTTGAAGTGTTTCAGTACGGTACAAGTAAAAGACAAATACTTAAACGTAGTAATCAAATGGAATCATTGGTCAAGGAACAAGTTTCGATTGTTGTAGATGACTTCAAAAAAGTTACTGACACATACGATGGCTTAATCTATATGATGTTTTGGAAGCAAGATGGTCAAGTTATTCCTCTTTATATAGGTAAGGCTGAGAAGTTTGGAAAAAAAGGTGGCAACCTGTCTGAAAACATCAAAGGAGATAGTGGTAAGTTTTGCCGCTGGGGATACAATTACGCTTATCATATTGGTGATCTAAGTGCAATTGTTTGTCCCGATCATTTAGAGTTAAAGAAAACTAAAAAGTATACAAAATGGGCTGAAATGTTGTTTGAAAAAACACAAACAGTTCACCCTAAACTTAAGGAAACCACCTATTTCTGGATTTCACCTTGGTCAAGAGATTGGCCGGGCGTCTGGAAGGAATTTGGTGAAACTTCTCTTACTTTTTTGGAATACTTATTGATCGGGCTAGCAAGTGAAGTCTTTCCAGACTCACTTCTAAACGAAGAAGGGGTCAATCGTAAATGAGGAGAATATGCATAATTCCTTGGGGAGCAAAGAAGATATGAGATGACCAACCAGAAGTTGGCTCAACAGAAGCGGAGAAAGTATACGTAGGGGCATTCCATCGTGCTTGTCAAAGCTATGCAAGAAAATTCTTTGATAACTGGGTAATTCTCTCTGCTAAGCATGGCTATTTATTTCCCGACGACTTGATACCCTGTGATTATGATGTGTCATTTAATAACAAGAGTTCAGAAGTGATAAGCATTAAAGAATTAAAAATGCAGTTGATAGAAAAGGAATTAGATCAAATTAAAGATATTGTTGTGCTAGGTGGTAAGAAATACGTTAATGTAGTTGAGCAAGTATATGATTCAAGTTACAATCTTAGCTATCCTCTGAGTGATTGCAAAGGAATTGGTTACATGCTCCAAAAGATTAATGCAGCAGTAGAGGGAGAACGTATATGAAAGACATTATTAAGCAAATAGTTGCCTTTCGTGATGATCGGAATTGGAAACAATTCCATAATCCAAAGGATTTAGCCATTTCAATTAGTCTTGAAGCATCTGAGTTATTGGAAAACTTCCAATGGTCATCTTCGGAAGAAGCGTTGAAAAATAAGAAAAAAAATATTGAAGAAGAACTTGCAGATGTTTTGATTTATGCTATTTTGGTTGCAGATGCAATGGAACTTGATATTGAAGATATAGTAAAAAGGAAACTTGAAAAAAATAATGAGAAATATCCAGTGGATAAAGCCTATGGTAGCAATAAAAAATATACTGAGTTATAAGTGAGGTGCGAATATGGCAAGTGTAGGATTACAACCTTCTGGTAACAAAGATGATAAGGAACATTACGACAATACTATTAAGAATCTCGGTAGGTATAGGAAAATATCTAAGCATATTGATGAATTTGAAAAAAATAAACTTGTAAGTATATATTGGACACAAAAATTAATACCTGTATGGGGTGTAACCCCATGGGAGGGTAGACTATGTCGCTAGAAAATATGTTCATCTCAAGATTGGATTACTTAAAAACCCAACTCAAATCTCTATCAGAAGATAGGTTTGTATCTTCTTATAAGAGAATAAAGCAGAAAGAAGCCAAGGGATTGCTTGAGGAGATTGAAAAACTGGAGAGAGATAATACAGAAATGAAACAAAAATTAAGTCAAATAAATGAACTGACAAGATGAAACGATGATTTCATGGTGAATTGATAATAGACTCTTGGAGGTTCTTATGACTCTTATAGAACTTGTTGAAAAGGAATTATTAAATCAGTCAAATGGAATTGATATTTACCGAATAAAGATCGTCCGACATGCAGAGCGAAAAGAGACAGCTTATAAAGTCTACGATCTGTATAAGCAAGGAATGTTAGATTTTTATCAAAGCGTTCAGAGTAAAAGAAGATTTGAAGATTGTAATTACATTTTGTCTTTTGTAGGCGGAGAAGGAAGTTCTGCTACTTTTGTTGGCACTTACATGGTAGGGACTAGAACTGATTTTGATAAAAACAAATTCATCATTCCAACAGGATTCCCATTCGATAAAGCATTTAATAAGGAGTCTTATTACCGTTATGAGTTAAAAAAGATAAACCTTCTTGATGAGATGATCGATAGATTAGTTGTAGATTGGGGTAATTATGCTGTTAGCTG
>NZ_JBFUHL010000116.1:0-6870 GCF_056402415.1 Paenibacillus sp. P4_A9 | reverse complement strand
ATGTATAGTTGGGGCAAGTATATTTTCTATTTCCGCACTAGCTGAAAAAGATGTACCCTCTCTGAAATCTCTAATTAAGGGTAAGCAAGCTCAATTTGATGATGAGTTCAATAAAATGGACACGATGCCCATCCAATCAAAAGAGTACCAAGAGATAAGAAACCAACTAGGCAATAAAACTAAGAGTTTGGGTAGTGAGATCAGAAAGCTCCAACTGGAAGCTGATCCTGACGATACTGAAAATTTTGCTAAGCAATTAGAGGAATCCATTGGTAACTTGACACTTTGTGTTATAGGATTTAAACAAGATGCGGTAAGATATAACGACGRTAAGTATCTCAAACAGGCAGAAGAAGTAGAAAAAAGAATTGAAAAATTGAAAAAAGGAGAAGAACAATACCAAAAAAATGAAAAGACCGTAAAGCAACTTCGTAAAGAACTCGATATTCCTGTACTATAATTTATTATTCTCCACACAATTAAACTAACGGAAAATGTTTGTTCAATGTCCTTAAAGTTGGACCATCCAATCATTACGTGTTCAAAGCTGCCGAATAGGTAGCTTTGTTTGTTTTTTTGGATATGATGTTTGTATATCTCGAAAAGGAGCAAAGGCATATGAAGAGTAACAAACCAGTAAAGATAGATGATTTAATCAGTGAAATTGAACTTCAAATTGACGATGCTTTTACTTTTATAAACACTAAAACAGGTGAAGTTATTACATTGATGAGAGAAGAAATTGGGGCAGCTGAAGATGAAGAGCCTCTCGAAAAATTTCCTGTATGGCAAAGGGCGAATATTGAAAAAGCCATTAATATAATTGAGGATAAAGTTGGAGTTTACGTTGACTTCACATTAAGAAATGAATTCAATGAATATGAATTCATTGAGGAGTTTATTCTGAGTATTAAGGATCAGAGGATTCGAGAAGAACTGTATGATGCAATTCAAGGAAGAGGAGCGTTTCGGAGATTTAAAGATGGAGTAATTGAACATGGTGTTGATAAACATTGGTACATGTATAGAGAAAATAAGATTAAAGAATTAGTAATTGACTGGTGTAAAGAGCACGACATTGAGATCCGAAATTAATATTGGTTATTAGCCATTCACAATATGTGATTATCCTTTTCGAAAGAGCTTATTAAGCTATCGGGCAGTTTAGTTTAATTAATCGACGAATACCTTAAACACGGTTAATTCGTAAAAGACTATGCAAGACTCCCGCGAAAGGATAATAATCAATGAGTCAATATAAATTGAGTGATATTGCGAGACAAATTGCAATTCAGTCATTTCTAAAAGAAACAAGAGCATCATATGAAGACGTGAAAGAAATCCTTGCTTACATGTACAAAAAAGTAGATATAATTGGCACCGATAATAGGACATTAAGAAACCCCTTGAATCTTGACAAATCCGTTTTTTATTTTAGAGATAGGGAAGGCCCATTAACAGGACAAGAAATGGTTACAGGGGATTATTTGGTTTTTGATTATGTTGGACACAGTGAAGATATGTTCATTACACAATTCAATTCAATTAATGAGATAGAAGAGAAGATTACTGGAGGCGGAGGGATTACCAATCCGTTTACAACATATCAAATTGCCATTGTTATGGGGAGATTTCGCCAGTACAATATCACATTTACAAATGGGGTTGATGGTCAGGAATATGATTTTGCAAAAAAAATTCATGATGCAATGCCAGAATATCAGAGTATTTTTGATAAAGAAAAACGACCAGAAACACGGCGATTTCAAATTACAAATGTGAAGATACATTGGCTTGATTAATCTAGCTATCGGCACTATTCATTCAACTAACGAGAAACGATAGCTTAACTAGGATGCCGATGCATCCGTTTTTTGTTCACTGACCTAACGGGCAGATTACTATGGAAGTTAGGGAATTATTGTGTTAATCAAGTTATCAAGAGAGGAGTGTTGTATCGTAGCCGTAAACGATTCTTTTTGTAAAATTTTTATTGATACTGATGTGGAAATCGAGCTTTTGTGCCAAGTAATCAATGGGTTAGTTAATGGAAATGCTGACTCATGGTTCAACATTAAAAACGAAATAATGGATTTGTCTGTAATTAAAAACGATTCTTTCGATGCAATGAAGAGACATGATTTCCCTGATGGTTTTGTATATTCACGGTTTTATCTAGAAGTTGAACCAAAAGAAAATATTGATTCTCTAAGATATATTAGGTCCATTTCTTTACTCCTTGAAAGCTTATGGGCAAAGGGCTATATTGCTGTTGCAGCATGTGATTTTGAAGATTTACTCCCACGAAAAGGCGGCTATAAATACGAGATTGAACTAAGGGTATCCGACAGCTTAATAAATAATTAGTTGAGGCTGCCGCAAATAGGCAGCCTCGCTACGTTAACGGGAGGATAGTTGAATCATTTCACGAATACCTCAAATATGGAAAATTTGCGAAGTTCATAAATAAGAGTTAGGTGAAAGTGCTGAAACCAAAAAATTTAAAAGGAAAAAACCTTATGAAAAATTCAATTAATAAATATTTGTATTACACAGGTATGGTAATGTTTTTAAGCTTTTTTGGTTTTATTTATATTGGAGGTAATATATTTGAGAAAACTAGCTACTCGCTTATTATCTATGATAACAAAGTAAGCGGTGAATTACCTATAGAAGGATTGAATGATATTAACCATAGAATAAATCACTTTATGCATGGATTTTCAGAACTTGATATACCAGATAAAAGAATAAAGGTGTCCCAAAAGGACCTATATGTATTAATAAAGCAAAAGAATAAAAACATTGAATTTGTGACTGACGATATAAGCGAATTGAATGATTATCTAAAAGATGAGATTAAGTAATTTCTAGAGGTATTCGAAGAAGTCAGCAACATAACCTAACTGCATCGTATCATTAAGCTAACGGATAACTATAGTTGAGGGGGGCTGCTTTGTGGCAGCTCCTCTTGTTTATTAAGTAACAGGCAGGATAGTTTACTCCTTAGCAGAATATTCTAAATATTGAATTATTGTGGAGGTGGAAATCGTTAAATACAAGAAAACGATAAATTACATTCAAATAATCGTATTTATTGGATTGGTCAGTGTTATTTTTGTACTTATAAATCAACAATCCCATAAAGAAAATACAAACAAAAACAAGTCAATCATTATTAACTTTGATCAAGTGGATTTGGACCGTGTAGATGAAATGGTGAATAGATTTAATGAAGGTAAAGGAGATAACTTAATGATTGTTTCTACTACAGTGGAAGGCRGTCCAATTATTCATGACGTAAATTCAAATGGTAGGGAAATACATTGGATAGTTGATAACACAAGAGACGCATGGAGTGACCAAGGCAAGACAGAATATGTCTGTAAATCAATTCGAATGAATGAAAGGGACAACGAGTTCCTTGATGTTGAATTGTCTAAATGTAATAACTTCAAGGAAGATGAGCAACTGAGACTAATATCATTTAGAAAAGAGCTGTTATAGTCTAACGGGAGAACAGTAGGTTCAAGTAGTCGATGAGACGAAGAGGWGGAAACCGAAATGAAGACGATTAAGTGCATGATGAACCACCTRTACTGGGCGGACGGACGCATCTTGGACGCGCTCGAGGAGAGTSAGACRAAGAACAAGGACCTTCTKAAGCTGGTTCRGCACGTCGCGGTCGCGGAACGAGTCTGGCTGTCCCGATTGSAGKGCAAGGGKAGCGCGCAATATTCGTTGTGGGAGGAAGCGGAAGACCTGACGGCGATCCGGASGATGTTCGAAGAAAACGCCGAGCAATATCGCGTCTATATCGAAGGGYTCRAGGAATCCGAGTTGGACGAGATGATCGACTATGCGAACCAGAGCGGGGTTCCGTTCCGAACGTCCGTCCGGGACATCCTGTTGCAGGTCCTCTTACATGGGCAATATCACYGGGGACAGATCAACCGGGCACTTCGGATCGAATTTGCAGAGCCAGTCCAAGTCGATTACATCACGTTCGCGAGGCTCTAATAGGGCATAATAATCACCATTACTCGGAATGGGTTTGGCATTGAACTAACGAAAAAACGTTAGTTACATTTAGAACCAAGATGAGGCTGCCAGCATGATAAGCAGCCTTTTTCTCAACTAAAGGGCAGTAATCTATACCCTTAAATTACCAATCATACTCGAATTACTTTGTATTGTGGAAGTTATTCTATTGGAGGATGAATATAGTGAATATGCCTTTTCAGTTTAATTACAATTTAGATTATGAGAATAGAGACAAGCTTTTGAAACTAGATGTAAATTGGGAAGATAAGATGAACAGGGTGGTTAAGTTTGAACCTTTTCGCATTGATATACTCGAAAGCTTAATTAACCAAAAGTTCATTAACCCTGAAGAAAGACAGAATGAATCTCCAAACGTTAATGAAATGCTTGAATTTATGAGAAAATATCCTGTTGTGTTTGTTTATGGGTATGCAGTAACACCAAAACGTAGGGATTACAGAGTTTCTTTAGAAGGTATGGCTGTTAATCAAGAAGATGTAACTGACGAACTAAAGGAAGCTTTTTTAGAATTTTGCAAAACTGCAACAGAGATACATACTGAAGGCGTCAATGGATTGTTGAGTTGGTGGGATTAACATTAAGCACGAATCGTTACCCTAACGAATAACTATAGCTCAGGAGCCTGTTTTGCAGCAGCGCTCTTCTTTTTTATCGACTTGTCAGTACAACAGTAGTACCAAAGAGCAACTGTCGGATTTACGGATAGTTGCTCTTTTACTTATTATTGGAAAATATTTTTTTTTAGTATGGAACCTTCAGTCCGTTCGACCGGTCTAATAAAATATATAAAGGAGGCGTAGTGGTGGATGATAATCTTCGTTATGTATCTGAGATAGAAGTTATTGATTTCCGGCATGTCATTGAAAATCATGGTCAGGCTGTATGGAATTACGTATATTTCCTAGTTGGCAAACCTGACATCGCGGATGATATTACTCAAGATACATTTAGTAAAGCCTACCGTTATATAGCTACATTTCGAGGGGATAGTTCTTTTCGAACTTGGTTAATTAAGATAGCACGTAACCTTGCAAGCGATTATAGGAAAAAGTCTTTTTTTCGAAAAATGATTCTCATGGATATCATTCAAGACAATAAGACTAGCCCATCGGCAGAAGAAGAATACTTGTCAAAGGAATTTACTGATGATATATGGAGAATTGTTTTAGATTTACCCATGAAACTAAGGGAGGTCTTATTGTTGGATGCAGTTCATCATATGACAATGAAAGAAATTGCGGATACTCTCAATATATCAATAGGAACTGTGAAGTCTAGGATCTTCCGGGCGAGGGCTAAAGTTGCCAAACAATTAGATAAGGAGAATGACTAATGTCACAGCGACCTGATTGGTATAGCCGGTTGGAGGCACAGCCTTTTAAACAAAATAAAATGACTCAAGAGAAAATTCGCCTTATTGAAATGGAACTTAAAAACAAAAGAAGCACATTTAGAAGAGTTGTGCCTTTGATGGGTTTAACAGTTGCAGGGGTATTGTTAGCAGGAATCTTTACATTGAACTTGGATAAAACATGGAGTTTTATTTCTAATTGGAATAGCGTTCAAAGAAGTATCCTTACTCAAAGTACCCCTCAGAATGAGGACCAATTACCAGAGGTCGGACAAAATGAGGCAGTTAATTATCCTCCCCGAAACAAAGTTTTTGAGAATCAGGACCAGCTACCAGTCGATGAAAAAGTTAAAGCTGAATTTATACAAAAGATGGCATATTCATACCAGAACATAAAAACCTTGAGAGGAAAAGCACTAACAAATATAAACTCAGTTTCTTCAACAGTTGAATTTCAAATTCGTGAAGGTAAGAATCCAGCTTCGTATGAAGTAGTTACTCAACCTGATGGGACTATAAATGAATATATAAATGATAATCATTATATGTTGGAGCAGACAAATGGTAAGGAAGACAGGGTAACAAAAGTTGGTCCTCGAAATCCAGAGATGGAGCCTAGAACAACTTTTGTATCTACCTCATCAGACGGAATCCCATCGTCTTACTTGCCTATCGATCCAGCTTGGTCAAGGAACGCACAAGATATCGTCAGTCCCTTACGTAACCTGGGTTTTATGGTTGTTGACTTAAATTTGTGGTCATTTAAAGGCGAAGATATATTAGTATCCMGTAAAACCAAACTCATTGAAGGAGAATTACCATTATATCAAAAGCAGAAGGGGATTTCAGTCACGTATAAAATATGGGTAGATGATGAGACAGGTTTGCTATTTAAAAAACAATTTTATGATAAAAATGGGAATGTTGTTGAAACTTTTGAAGTTACCTCAATAGAAATTAATCCTATACTGGATAACAGTATCTTTGAAATTCCTGATGAAAAATTGAAAGAAATTGATGGAACCGGTAAACAAATGATGATGACTAGCCCACACATGATGGCTGGAGATTTCCCTGTACCTGATTCAATAAATGCGAAGTGGGAAGAGGCTAAAAATAATCGACAGCAGACAACAACTATTCCATTTAATGATGATTGGTACATTATTCCGAAAGAAGGTTATCTCGTTAATTACATTAAAGTGAATGGAAACACAGGAACAATCGTCATGTCACCTACAACCAAGGGGTTAGTTCCAGCAGTAGCGAAAAGCTATAAACTAAATGAAATGAAAATAGAATATGAAAAATAGAAAATACGTTATGATTGACCGTGGAAGTAAACATTTTTCATCTCGACCTAACGGAGAATTATACTTGAGGGGCTTGCTTCACGGCAGCTTCTATTTTGTTTATTAAAGTAACGAACAGTTTAATACAACCATGATTAGTTG
>NZ_JBFUHL010000115.1:0-6879 GCF_056402415.1 Paenibacillus sp. P4_A9 | reverse complement strand
GTTTCCACCCTTGCCTTAACTTGATAGTATCCCCACGCAAATACCGACCCCAAAAGTGTAATCGTCACGCCTGCGGCGATAAGATTCGTTTTCAATTTTGCCTTCATATCGTCCCCCCATGATGCATGTAATTATTTCCACCAGTACATACGAATATTATTTCCAAAGGTTTCTATCGTAGGAATTATCTAACGACAAATACAAAACTAAAGATCCTTTCGAATTGAACTTGGGACGTGGTTATTAAGGTTGAAAGTTTACTGGACATATATACTGATTGGGAAGACAAATTAAATGATGACGAGTGGTATTTTAGTAATTCATTTCAATCGATAACAAAGGAAATGTCCCCTGAAGAAGCGTTTAATTATATTCCTAATGTCATCGAGGTGTTGTTTAAGTTAGATCATGACTATTTGATTTGGGAATCACTTTATTTCTTAAATCAACTTTATGGCGTAGCTAACACCACTGAAATACATCCATTCCTCGAAAGGAATTGGTCTTTGTTAGATGCGCATTTGAAGAAATATGATGACTCTTATGCTACTCCTTTTATGGAACTTAAAAGACACCTTAGAATTAAAGAATGATCCGCCCGCTAAACGAACGGAAAACGATAGCACAAATAGCCGTTTCTTATGTAAGAGGTATGAAAGAACGTAACAAAATACTTAGGGAATTGGTCGAAAATTTCAAAGATACTGCACCATAATTTGCTGTGGCAATTCTGGTATTTTTGAATGATAGTAGTAATATTTAATTATTAATATTTACACTTGAATTCGTTTTTTATATCAGGAGGATGGCGACGATTAAAAGTAGAGGGTTATGGGTTAGTGTTTGTATAATCTTACTGTTTATATTATCGATATATTTATTTGTTGAAGCGAAGAAAAGTAAGCTAGAAAAGGATTTACAAGCTTATCTAGTTAATGAGAAGCAATACGAAGCATCTGAAATTTTTAAGATTAAAGCATATTGTGGGAAGGTCCCTCAAATGGGGGCACATGTACTTTTTAAAGATGAACCAGGAGTTTACTATACATATACGGTTAGAGGAGTTGGACTATGGATTCAGATTGGACCTAGTGACGCGGATATAAGAAGTGGAATAAAATATAATCATTTAGATGAGGGACGAAAATAGCTTTTGAAATAAAAAAGGAAAGATAGTAATGAAAATTGAGCAAGGTGATTTTCTTGTCAAGGAATTAAGATTGGATTCATAATTGATTAAGCTCCCTCGGAATGAACGATTCTTCCATAATACATCGGTAGTCTAGGAATTTATTGTTTCGTCCTTGGAATTTTTGGAGTCATTCTAAGCCCATTAGCGAAAAAGCAGCCAATCATGGCTGCTTTTTTAAAAACTAAAATTACCATGGAATCGAAAACCGGTGGCGCGTACTCTTCCAATTCAACGTATCCGTTAATATGAGTGCGACGATATAGAGAAACAAGGAACAAGCGATTGAAGAGATTACGCACCATAACTGCGGCATACCATGGCTGGCAAAATAGTTATAGGTCCAGTCTCCGCATATCAACATCAGCATCATGCAGATCCCAACCTTGACATAAGGACGAATACTCCAATAAAATCCGATCGAGCTAGAGATGGAAAAGAAGTTCAGCAGTGTTTGCATTACAATACCGATACCGATGCCGTACGCAACGCCAATAATACCAAATTGGCTACCGAACACGAAGATCGAGACACCCTTGAATACAGTGGCTATTACGTAATTCCACAACGTAGCGTTCGCTCTGCCGAGCCCGAGCAGAATCGCATGAAGTGGAGCGTCAAAATAATGCAGGAAAAACATCGGCGCCAGTATTTTTAGAAGCAATCCTGCTTCCGGGGCATTATAGACAATTGTCGTTAGTGGAGTTGCCCACTCGTACAGGATAACGGTCGCCGGTGCGCCGATCAGGAGTCCCAAGATCATAGCCTGATTCATCCGCTCATGTATGAGCAGACTGTTTTTGTTCGCTGCTGCCTCGCCAATCGCAGGAATGAGAGCGGTGGACAAGGACTGTGTAATAAAGCTTGGCATGAACAGCAACGGAAACGCATAGCCGGCCAGCATACCGAATTGCTTCGTGGCTAACGTCGTACCGATGCCGGCCAGCGCCAGGCTGGTTGTAATAAGAAGCGGTTGGAAGGTGCTGTATAAGGAATGTATGACACCGTGTCCGGTCGTCGGCAGTCCAATCTGCAGCAGCTCTCCGAGTGTGCTTCTTCCTTGTTTCAGGTGGCTTGCCCACGTCTCGCCCGGCGTCTTCGATTCACCGTAAAGCTTGTAGCTTGTCACCAGAAATAGGAGACTGATCGCTTCGCTGACAACAGAGGCTGCCATTGCTCCGGCAGCCGCATAAGCTACGCCATAAGGCAGCAAAAGGTGGACCAGCGCAAGTACACAGGCGATTTGCACTGTATGCTCCAGCACATCGGAAGCGGCAATGGTCTTCATCTGCTGCATGCCACGGAAATATCCCTTTAATACGGCGGAGACAGCTACGATCGGCGCGATCGGCGTAATCGCCAGCATCGCGTAATAAGCACGTTGGTCGCTTAGCAAAATGGATGCGATCCACTCAGATCCAAGTAACGATATGGTCGTTAGCGCTACGCTCAAGACGCCCGTGACAGCGAGAGAAACATGTAGGATGCGCCTCACTTTCATCCGTTCGCCGCGAGCGTGGGCCTCTGCAACCAACTTTGAAATTGCAACAGGCAATCCAAGCTCCGTAATCGTAATGACAAGCGGGACGAGCGGATGAGCCATCATCAAGATGCCAATTCCCTCTGCTCCCAGTACGCGAGCGATATACATGCCGCTGATAAAACCGAGAATACGATTGATGAAAGCAGCGACAGACAAGACCAGCGTACCTCTCATGAACGATTGCCCATGTTGTGACATGACTTGTGTCCTCCTGATTATCGAATACTTAAATGTATTCATAAACTGGAAAACCATGCGAACAAGCCGGTGTTCACGTCATTATTGGACATGTGATGGCGCAAAGCGGCGTGGCGGATTTTGCATGGATCGAACGTACTCGATATGTTTATCAAAATGGGGACATTAGTAAAGGTCCCATTTGAATTAACGATTAAGCCATATTAAAATGAAACAGAAAACAGAAACTGATTTTGGAGGCTGAGGCATGTACCGTAAACTGGAAGACTTTTTAGAGGATTGGGCAGCATCGTCGGCCGGYACGTTATCCGTCATGAAAGCTATTACCGACGAGAAGATGAATGTAGCGATTGTGGAGGGCCATAACTCGCTGGCTTGGTTGGCATGGCATTTGGTAGGAGCGGCGGGAGCGTTCGGTMGCGTAGCTGGATTGCAAATACCGGGAATAGAACGAAGCGCGAAGGTGCCTGATAACATGGGGATGATTCAAGAAAATATCCCAGTTAGATCTAAGTAATTGTACTACTTCACAAAATCCGTATTTTATACATATGTCTATGAATTGATTCAATCCCTTTCAGACATTGGTTTTTTATATATTAATACAATCCTTTTCATTGTTTATCACCCATTATAACGGCTGCTTCGCGGCAGCCGTTTCAGTATCGTTCCCAGTTAGCGTCATGAGGGGTGAGTTCTAATCAATTCCAAAAAAACCAACATCACCAGTTTCATACAATATTTCACCTTTTTTATTCGTTGCCCGAATAGTAATAGGCATCTTCAAAACATTCTCGACAAACGAGTACCATATCGAATATTCGCCATTATTAATAATTTGAGCTGTCTTATCTCCCTCACTAATTAAAAGAATCTGAGTTATTTCTGGATCTTTAACAACTCCATAAAGCATATGAATATTAAATTTTTGATTTTCTGAACCATGCCAGCTTAAGACCTGATCTGTAAACATTGGACTTATATTCATATATTCACTTAATTTATATCCACTAATTTTCTTCTGTAGTAAAACAACACCTAATTCTGACCTATTATTTATATAAAATGCCATTGTCCRCTCTCTGTCAGTATGTATATGAATTAATTCACTATAGCCCGAATCAGATTCTGAAATTACTTTTCCAATTTGATCATACAGAGGTTTATTTTGTTGAATTAACCATATCAAAGAAATGATCGAAATAATAAAGACTAGAACGAGCGGTATATAAATTTTACTTATCCTCACTTTTCCTCCTCTAACAAAAAATGTTACTTAATTTATATTCGCAGAACGACATCATATCACCTTTTTCTGTAAAGGCTTACTCAACTAAACTGCCCGTTGAATGATCACAAGGGAAGTGTACCTCACATCTGCTCTCCGTGAATACTTCATTGTTCCATCGGCACCATAGAGAATGTCTTATATCAATTTAACTAGAGATACTGTCCTCATATCCCCAAAATTCTAGAAGTCGCTTATTTTCTTTAATGTCATCCTCAGTTAAACGGCCCAATTTCATTTTTGCAAGTAAAAGGAGGTTTTTATATTCTGTGTGTGTGAAGTCCTTGTAGATCTCCTGGTTCTTCTTATGAAATAGGTGGATTATTTCAGTCAGTTCGAAATATGGCAATATCCCTGATTTCCATTCTAAAAAAGATTGGTACAAGGGCTCCAGAGCTTGTTCAGTTACCAATTTGTGATACTCGTCAATAATTTCTCGTTCTTGTTGGCGTTTTTGTTGCTTAGGAGTTACTCGTTTCTCCAAGTTATTTCCCTCTCTTTTGTCTAGTTTACTTCTAATGGAAGGTTATAAACTGCGTTATTAAACTAGCGTTCCCCCGTTAGCGCAACGACAATTCTAATCATTAATGTACCTCTCGTCTAAATAATTACCTATTTCCACAATACACTTGTCACCTAATTTGTCATGAGCCATAACAAAACAACCGCTCCAAATATCCCAGCCAATGGTTATCTTAATCCCATCTTTATCAAAATCCATGAAAACTTGTTCAAGTCCAATTCTTGGATTAATATGAGTAAAATTAAACTTTTCTGTAACAACAGTAGCTATCTTCAAAATAAATGACGCATCCGCATCAAAAATTTCATATGAATTGTAGCCTTTGGATGTTTTATTTATTTTCCCTTGTAGATTTTTCATTTAATTCCACCAATCATATAAATATTTTTGAACTAACGTTCTTACGTTAGTTTAATATATCATTTTGGATTCAACTACATCTTGCCAGGGGATGCCGATTACACTCTCAGCTCCAATATTTTCTTTCTTTAAGTATTCATTTACTTTTATATATCCAAGCACATATCCAATTCTTGGTGGCATATCTTGTATTGGGATTGAGTGTGGTGTTCTTGAAAATAAACTGTCCATGAAAGTGTCTTCTTCATAATGTTCATTTATTAATTTTTCAATTATCTCGATATTATTTAACGTCCAAGATACCGTATCTTCTGGAACATAACAATAATGTGATGCTTGATATCCTGGCTGAAGTTGTTCTGAGAAACAAATAGCAAGACCTTCTGTTACTAATCGCATTCCAATACTAGCTGTGAAAATATCTTCTTTAAAATATCGTTGTCTAGCCCAGTGATGACATTCATGTGATAATAGTAATTGAATCCCATCCAATTTCCCATTTATTGCTTCCAGACAAAGAACAGTTATTGATTTTCCTTCATGACTAACAGAATAGATATTAGTACAATCTAAACCGACAATTACAAATACCTCTTGTTCATCAGCATTATTTTGTAATTTATCAAGAATTTTGCTTGTGATTAATTGAATATGAAATTCATAATCTGAAGTATGCAAAATTGTCTTAAATAATTCATTATAACGACTTTTCCCTACTGATATTATACGGTTATTCACTTCTTGAATTGAGGGAAACCCTTTAGGAACAAAGTGTATATCAAACAATAAATTTTTTTGTGGATTTATGTAATGTGTTAAAAATGCTTCTTGCCATTGTTCCTCATCACTACAGTCATCAAAAGCTTTTATGAAATCTTCGTACAACCAGTTCCATTTAGGCATGGAAATCAACTCCCTTTCCCTGATTTATGCAACCTATTTTCACATTATAATTAATCCTATATTTTAACAAGATCCCCTACACATATAGTACATACTTGTACTCCATTTGATGACAATACTCCGCTAAACTGCCAGTTAGCGTGGCGAAGGGCTGCCACGAGCAACCCTTCAAAAGCTTCAAAACATTTTTTTGTACCTTCGTGTTTTCCTTAAGGTTCTACCAATCAATACCCAACGGAAAGTCAATCTTCTTAATAGCTCAAGATAGTTAGCATTTGAGCAAACTTTTATTAAAAATAGTTGCTATATGCGCTATTTAAATTCAAATAACTTTTCTTTTCAATCAATGGCTACTTTTTAGTCGCTGTACCTCTTCTTCAATTCGACTAACGTCAATCCTTTGGAACAAGACTTCAACTTGTGTTAACACTCTTCCAGCTGGACACTCAATATATTCCCAGGTGGGAACAGATAAGCTTAAAAATCCTCGAATCTTTAAACATGAAAAAGGTACAAATGGTTCCAATAGGTTTGACAAATTAGCAATGATTTGAACACATGTAATAAGAGTATGACTACATGAGTCCACATTTTCTTTAATCTGGTTCCAAGGTTTTTGTTCATCAAAATATTTATTACAGCTACGAATGAACGCAAATATGATCTCCAACGCTTCTTTTAGCTTTCCTTTCTCAATTAATTCTCCACAGCGATTATATAGGGCTTCAATTTGGTCTATTATGTTATTATCTATCACACCATGAGGGATTTTACCTTCATAAAATTTTTCAATAAATACTAAGCTTCGATTCACAAAATTCCCAAATGCCCCAAGCAATTCCCCATTATRGCTATAAATAAATTCTCTCCAAGAG
>NZ_JBFUHL010000114.1:0-7098 GCF_056402415.1 Paenibacillus sp. P4_A9 | reverse complement strand
AAATTTTCAGTATCGTCAGGATCAGCTTCTAGTTCGAGCTTTCTTGTTTCATTACCGAGACTCTTAACTTTAATACCTTGTTGGTTTTTTGCATCTTTGTCCTCTCTTGTTTGGTCAGGCATCGCGTCCAATAAATTGTGCTCAATAGTTTCCTTATTCTTAGCTACCTTAGCTAGAGCTTTCAGAGGGGCAATATCTATTGCAGCTAGCGCGGTAATAGAAAATACACTTGCCGCAACTAAACATGTAGCTGTGATGGCAATTAGTTTTGATTTTAATTTCACGAATTTCCCTCCTCTGTCGTAATACTTTTATACGATTCCATTACTTGGAAGTTGCGTTAAACTGCCCGTTAGCGCAATGACGGCTGCCCCCGAACAAAAGAGAGCTACCGCGAGGCAAGTTCCCTAACATAGTTCCTCGCTTAGTCAATATTAGCAAGATTGTTCAAATACAGTAAGAAGAATAAAAAAGATACAATAAAAGCGAATATACCTCTTATAAGTTTCACTTTCATTGATTTTCTTTTAAGAAAKAARAGGGYRGAAAGAARATATATAATTAGCCCTACTAAAAATGATGTAACTAATACAAATGGTAATCCCCAAAGTGTCATAATATATCCCCCCTTTATAATAGTCAGACACAGTGTAAGAACACAATATGTTCCATAAAAATACTAAACTAACCTGCCGTTACATCAATAGGCTGCCTTCATATTGGACAGGCTGGTTTATTATTTTGCTTTCTGCTGTGTAGTTCAATGTGACGAGAAATTTGCCAACGAACCTGTTCGTGACTGTATTATTGGATAATCGTTTCCGGTCTTTTAATCCTTGTGGGTATTAGGAAATTAAATTACTTTAAGTCCTGTTAGCTCGAAACCAATATTTGTAGGGTTACTTTCATATATTCTCTTGCTATTATTGGGGAAGGCAAACACTGGAGGAATTCAAATTGAAGCAAAAACTAGCTAAGTTCCTTGATATTTTCATCATAATTTTTGTAACAATATTTACAGGCGTAGTTGCAGAATACCTTCTTTATATTAATGGCATCCATTTGACTTCAGGAGCAATTACACCAATAGTCGGGCTTATTTTGTACTTGCTGTATTCAAAGAATAACAAAAAGCCTGTGTCAGAACGTAAAAAAACTATTGGAGAACGAATCCTGAAGTTATAATAGCAAGCATAAGGTATAACAAGAAGCCTGGTCAATTGACCAGGCTTTTTTGTTATACTTATTTCAAGTTAATGGTCAAATTCCATACCAATTAAGTAGCTTTCCACCTCAAAACGCAACCTGTTAGCCTTAGAGCTACTCCTTTTTGTTTAAAGAAATTTCAGCAATAACTTCGTTTCCCATAAGCACAAGCAATGTAGAATCAAGTGCCGATTTTCTTACCTCTTCAACATCTGAGCCTTTTTTAATAGCGTATTCTAGACTAAGAGTCGTTTCTTCTTTTGCCCTAAAATTCCCTGAGTTATTGCTACCACGTAATTGCATCTTTACGTACTTTGTGTTTTGTTCAAGTTCCATTAAAGATGCCAACGCTGTATTTGGTCTTACAGCATAGTTTAACCCATTTCCGTGATAAAACATATGATGACCAGGTGAATCACCAGCTTTATTATTGTCTAAGTTTAATTCCTTTGTTTTCTTTAATACAATATCGTACCGAAGGATACCAGCAGTTTTCATTACGTTGATTTCAACTTCATTCACAACTATAGGGGCTTGTTTGTTGAATCCGGTCAATATTGATAACGAAATAAAAAGTGTTAATACAATTTGTATTTTCTTAAACATTAGGCGTACTCCTTTTAGAATATAAATTCTCTTTTTGGTAATATGTCCCAATTTTGACACTTCAATTCCCAATTATTTAGAAGTTATTATTTCTAATCTGTATGGAGGATTATGTACGCGCTTTAGAACTAGTAGATTCAATGTTCATCCCTTGCTATTTGTTCCTTATTCTGCCCGTTAACGTACCTAATTCAAATTCAATTGAACTGCCCATTTAGCAGAACGTGGCTGACGAGTCATGCTGGTATCCGCATCTTTGTTGTCTTTTGCACTATCGTTCTTCGTTAGCTTAACACTCAATGATTTGATAAGATGATTACAGTTATTACAACAACAATCATTGGAGGTAATATGAAACAGTTCACTCCAGACAAAGTTCCAACATATATGTTTACTAAAGCAAAACTTAAGAAAATGGGACTTTCCCCTATTTCGGAACACTCTGCATTTATTACATATCCCCCCAGCAAAAGACGGTACAAGTTATACAAACTTGAAAACGTACGTCCAATCAATAAAAATGCAGGATATTCGCAACTCGTTACAGTTAGAATATTATCAAGCGAAGAAAAATTAAGCCCGCAAGAAATGAAAGAGAGGCTAATTGAATCTGCCCGAGAGCTTAATAACTTAGTTTAGATGCTGGCTTTCTAAAATGGTTGCATTTTCAGGGATGTTATTTCACTAATCTGCCCGTTACTTGAACGAGGCTGCCGATTCATGACGGCAGCCTCGTTCTGATTTCTTATTGAACAAACATTCACCTTTAGTTCAATACCAAACGATTATAAAAATGACATATATACTCCTTTACCTTGAATCAGAATGTGGACTCGCGACAAAAAAACATATGTACATAAAAAATAAAAAAACAATTTGCGGGAATCTCAATGCACCTATGTTAGTGTCGCCGGACAAATTTTTAATGATTAACTGTTGCAGCTCCTATCGCCTTCCGAATAATCTGATCTAATATCCTCGGCTTACGTCCACCGAATGGCTAATCCGTTCTTGTCCGCTATCAATTTCTCCTAGCACGGCGAGCAAGCCTTCCATCGCTTCATCCAACCCTGTAACGGCAGAAATATGCGGGGTAATGACCACATTCGGATGAGCCCACATCGGCGATTGTACGGGCAGAGGTTCTTCTCTAACCACATCAAGAATAGCTCTGCGCACCTGGCCTTGTTCAATCGCCCCGAGTAGTGCGTTTTCATCCACCGAAGCTCCTCGGCCCACATTTATAAAGCCTGCACCATGCATGCAGGAAAACATACGCATTTCGAATAATCTTTCGGTGATTGGTGTTAAGGGTAGCGTGTTAATAACCCAGTCGGCCTGTGTTAACAACGAGTGCACCTCGGTAATCGGAAGGACCCTATAAAAATGACAGTTCGATGCGCCGCTGCGAGATATTCCGTATACCGTTACCCCGAATGTTCTAAGTATCCTCGCCACTTCCTCGCCAATCGTTCCGGTGCCGAAAATGACGATGTTCAGCTGATGCAGAAGCTTCTGCTGTGAAGGCAACCATTGTCGTTCGGTCTGATACTGCTGAAAATTTTTATGACGCTGTACATCCGCAAGAATATAACTTAAGCAATATTCCCCTATTTTCCGCCCAAAGCTGCCGACCGTACGCKTTAATAATACATCCTTTTTCCATTCACGATTATACAAAAATGCATCAACGCCAGCTCCAAGCGCATGAACCCACTTCAAACTACCGAAATGAAACGACTCCGTCGGTTTAAATGCCACATATCCATCAGCCCAGTCGAAGTGATTCGGGCTTACCTCCGCCTCTGGAAGAAACATATACTCCCTCTTAGTATCCAGCAAGGCTAGTCTCTCTAGATCTTTGTACATCCGTCCGGTCACTATAATTTTTTTAATATCCATCAGCCACGCCCCCTCAGAATCCGTAAAAAATATGCAATAGTAACTTATTGTACCACGATAGGTTCTCCATTTTGAATTGAACTCTCCTGCCCGTTAGCACAATGAGGTACCCCTTCTCCACTCCTCAACCAACTGAGATTATGCGCTTATGTTTGTGTCACCAGACATTTTTTTCTTCCTTTATAGCCGCACTTCGAGACATGCGACTTCTAATGTAACCATGTTCTTGTCACCCGACACATTCAGAGCGGGGTCATCTCCAGTGCCTATCGGCAAGCATCCCGCAATTGAGCGGTGTTCGGCATCGCCGCGACGCTGCTGCCGGTCATGATTTTGGTGCTCATGATCACGAAGGGATTTTGACGGAGCAGAGTGCACCCGACAAAAAAAGGCCTACCAGAGAACTCTGGACGGCCTTTTGTGCTTGATTATACAAGCGGTCTATCAATTAACGTAGCAAAATTGAATTGGTGTCTATGCTCATCATTCTGTGTCGTCATTCCGGTGACGAAGTGCACATGCTTGCCGTTACCGACAGGAATTGCGGGCCCTGTTCTGATTTTTTTGAGATTATGAAAATGGTCTAAAAAGTCCGTATTCGATAGATCGATTTCATGAATATGGCTTTTGCCGCTCCGAATCACTTGACCTGTTACACCTGCAAATCGATGATTATGTCTGTCGTCGCCTTCCTCCGCCAGCTTCGTGCTTCCCTCAAATTCATGAACATGCGTCTGCCGCTTTCTCGTCGCCTTTTTTTTCATCCGACAATGTCATCCCCTTGGAGTCAAGTCACTTCAAGTGTAGTTTATTAATTATCGGCAGATGTTGTGTTAGGTCTATCGACCAATTATTGAAGGGCTGTCATCCCATTAGCGGTACATAAGCAGCAGCAAATACGGTGTGCCGAGCAAAGCCAAGATAATACTCAAAAAAATAGGGACGTCTGACTGTGCGGTAGCCGGCGACGTTAGCAGAAAAGGCTACCGATCCATTGTTCTTGGCAGCCTTCACTTAATGTTTATTGAGCTCTCGTTCTGCGTTAGTTCAAAAGTCAGCTGACCAATACCGCACTCCCAAATGTGGGCTAGATATAGTACTTATCAAATGAGGGATGACGTTTTCCTTAGGGAACTTAAGTACACGTCCTCAACAAGCTGATAAATACCATAACCACTACCGTCACCAAATGAATTCAGGGATAGAGGTACACATACTTCATTGGGATTTGCTAAAAAGAATTTTCTAACTTCATCATAAGACTTAATGGTCGCTTGGTCCAAGTTCATGTCAGCATCTAATGGTTGGTGTTTACTTAAGAATTCAACGGCACTTTCTAAGTTCAATTGAACAGCTTACTATTAATTGATGTTTTTTCATACGAAAATCAGTACACCGTTCAGCAACGCCGCTTTCCCAAAAATTCCCTCGGCAATGGTTCTGAGTTCGTTGGGTCCGAATCCAAGCATCTGGAGCAGAGCATGAATAATATGTTCATGTCCAATATGAAAGGTGACGATGACGCACGAGAGAAAGGATCAAGAATGTGTAAAATCATCCGTCGACTTACACCTCTCGGGATTCCTATAGGTCCATTTCAAATCGCATTAGCACCTATATAGAAGAACCATCCTAATCATCTCTATCAAATGATGAGAAACAAGGAGGGTAATCGAATGAAGCTTAACAAAAAAGATGTCGCAACAAAGCAGGAGGATACCGTTCAGACTCAACCCATTACAGTGAAGGGTCTGTCCGTAGTATCCCGCCAGATACTGCCGCTTTATGAACGCATAGCAAATGACCGTTTGTATGCGATCCGACTGATAAGCGCCTTGAGGACAATGGATTTAGATCGAACCACAAGAGTGATCCAACAGGTGCTGCCAGGCGCTGGGATCGCTGTTGGAGCCGGCTTCAGCGCAAGCTACAGTCTCATGATCACAAAAAAGACGAAGGTTTATTTTGACACCGGTATCTTTAGGCCGGGGCAGATGCTAAGTATACAATCTGAGGATATCCGTAAAGTAAGCCTAATCATGCTGCGGCTGCTGCGAAAACTTGCCAATGATCGCATATTTGCAGCAAGGTTCATCTATCTCGTGAGAACGAGAAAACAGGCTAAGCTGCAGCGGTTAGTCAATAACTCCGTCAATTCGAAGCCTTTTGTTTCCGCTAAAATCAGCGTATACGGTCCTTTATTTGTTGTCCGCTTGTCTAACGGAAAGCGCTATAACCTTACCTTTGAGTATTCTTGACGAGAAAGAGTAACCCTTTAGGAGGAAAACTATGCCTAGAACGATACGTGTTTATTGGCGTCATGCAACTTCACAGTGGTACAACTTCAACTGGTACGGGGTAATAAACAGAAAGTCAGTTGTACACATCTCAGTTGGTGAGGGTATATTCCCGAGGTTTCCAGCCGGCATTTATGATATCGATATCATTGATCGACATAGAGGAGAGGCCGTAATTTGTGTAAGAAACATAGTTCCGCATCAAGATGGTGTTGAGTTCCGACTGGAAGTGAATTGGCCCACTCCTTTAGACGTGATAACTGACATTACTGTATTTGATCCACCTGAAACGTGCGAAATCGTCTAGCATACAAGGGGGAGATTCAAATTAGGATCTCGCCCTAACAAATTGAAACTCGTAACCACTCTATATATTTAGTTTAAAAAAGAGGGGCTGCCGCGATGCAAGCCCCTCAACTATAGTGTCCCGTTAGATTCCTGTAGATGGATAAATTTCAGGAATCTAACGGAAGTAAATGGGTGTCATTTTCAGAATCATCTTTTACCGAAAACCCGATAGAGCGATAAAACAAATCAGCAATAGGATTATTAGTCTTTAACACAAGTATTTGAAAGTAATTTCTAGCTTCTGCAATAACTGAATCCATTAGCATCCGCCCTATCCCAAATCGGCGTACACTTGGTGAGACATACAGTCGACGAACACGACCAATTTCTATGTTTTCTGAATACGGGTCTTGATTTAGTCCACAAACTCCTACAATATCGCCGTTTTTAATGGCTAGAAAGAGTGCTTCCCCGTCCAAATCGAATTTATTTGTTCCAGCTTCATAATCGGTTACCAATCGTTTGAGGTGATGAAGTCCTTCTCTCTTACTCTCATCAACCAACAGATTAAGCTTTTGGGTATCTAGATGTTGCACTTTTGTAATTATAAATTCATTCACTTAACCATCACCCCCGAGAAGTCATTTCCAATGCTCCAATCTAATTCAACACCTTTTGTAAGTATCCTGCCAGTTACTTCAATGGACAACGGCAGCCGATTCGTTTGCCAGCTGCCCCAAGACACTTCCTTTTGGTTGCGTGCGGAAAGATCAGGCACTGGAACTTCAGGACGTATTTA
>NZ_JBFUHL010000113.1:0-7180 GCF_056402415.1 Paenibacillus sp. P4_A9 | reverse complement strand
GTCCAGCACCTATATTTTGCGGACCAAGTTTGTCTACCTCGATTTCACTTATTCCTAAATAATGGGCTAATTCAGAGCGATTTAACAGCTGATGATTAGAAGTGTAATGTTACCCAGTACAGTTTCGCCCAATTGAACTATCTCTCTATCACAATAATGATGGGTACCACTAGTTAGATAATCATCTTTGATGAGATGATTGGGTCGATAACCAGAAACTGCTGGATTCTGTCTTCCGCCTTCTCTCAAGAAGGTTATTTTAGCCTCTATATCCGACAAATGATACAACTCCAGTTCAGACAAGGACTATTAGCTTATGTCCTTTTCTCTATAGTTTTCTATGATTGAAATGAAATCAAATGTTATTCAACGTGGTATTTTTCTGGTATTAGTTTTGCTCCAGCTTCAGATAGGAGATTATTTTTCAGCATGTATCCTGAGAGATGTGTCATGTATTTATTACATAATGAAAAGTAGCTACTGTGAGCAAATTCACTTTCCTTCTCCAATAATATCTGTATTTCTTCTTCTGCCCTATTAATAAACAAAGCAACATCTTCATATGATTCGCTTAATGATAAGCAAATGGAATTATTTATGTATGTGATAAGTCTATAGTAGATGGAATTTCGTCTAAGTCCCGCACGTGGAAGTGTTTCTCGTTTATTTAGCAATAAGATTAAGCTCATTATTTCGTCCATTATTTACTCGCACCTTATTTCTCTAATCTTGGTTTTGTTTGTTTATTTCTTTCTACAATAGCACTGCATTAACCTGCCCGTTAGCATAAAAGGCTGCACGCGGCAGCCTCGATGTTTGGGATTTAACTATCGTTCTCCGTTAGCGTAATGATGATCGGGATGAAATTCCCCGAAATGCCTAGGGTGGATATTTTAGTTATATAGTCTTTTTCGATTGCGTCATCAATCCATAGCACCCTTGTTTCTTCTGCTTTATATATGGCATATTCTTATCAAAAATCAATTCTAAATGTTTTAGATCCATCAAAAGAGTAATTTATTAGTGTAGAACCTATTACTTCATCATAATGGTAATCTTGTGAACTAGGGCACAGCTTTATAGTACCCTTATAGAATTTACCTAACTCTGTTACATCGACCGTCATATTATCAACGGAATTGTCAATTATAAAGCTAGGTGGTTCTACCATTCGATATTTATTAGCTATCTTTTGAATGCAACTCTCAATATATTCTCTAATATTAGTTTTATCAGGTTTAACTACTGATTTATCCCTATACCACTTGTCTGAATTGTATTCGTCTGGGATATCTTGTTCAAACGGACTATCAAAGCCCATTTCTTCAAGTATATCAAACCACAAATCCCTCTTAGAGTTCGGTAATTTGGTTCCACACCACGGACAGTAAGATATCCTTGAAAAAGATGCTCCACCATCATGTATAATAATTCCATACTCATCAAATCTCGTTGAGTAAAAAATAAGATTATCTGCACATTCAAAAGGATCTGAATGTTGGTCGCATTTATGATTTATTTGTTTTTCCATAGATTCACAACAATATATCATACTTTTAGTTATACCTCTCTATAATTATTTCGGATATTTCTGATAACTCTTATTCACAAACTTCACAAATTCTCCGTACTTGAAGTATTCGAGAAGTGATTGAACTATCCTGCCCGTTACTTCAATGGAAAAAGGCAGCCGATCGTATCCCAGCTACCGTATTATCGCAATCTTATATGATTTTCCAGTCATCTTCTAGGATACCGAACACCAGTGAGTCACGCCAACCGTCTTTTACTAACAGTGCATCCCTCAATCTTCCTTCTTGTGTCATTCCTATTTTGGCAAGTACTTTAGAGGATCCTATATTTCTTGGGTCACAAGTTGCATAAATTCGATGGAGTTGAAACTCCTTAAAGCCAAAATTCACTAATAATTTAGCAACTTCTGTTGCGATTCCTTTACCCCAATAATCAGGATGAACTATATAGCCTATCTCGCCATTTTTATGTGTAAAACATCTGATATTAAATTCACCAGCACCAATCATTTTTTCTGTACTTTTCTCAACTATTGCAAAGACAAAACGTGTTCTATTTGTTTTATTAGTGTCAACTAAGATTTGATTTACAAATGCTTCTGATTGATCTTCAGTATTAGGTCCCCAAGGTTGGAAACGGCAAACAATCTCCTGCGAAGCATACGCATGAACATCTAACCAGTCAGAAGACATAAATTCACGTAAATATATTCGCTCCCCTATTAGATTTTTCATTTGCAATACTCCCCACTCCCCTGATTCTCAAACAATTCTTACATGTTAAGTTCGCAAATTGCGCTGTAGCCAGCGAGCTCTATTTAAGTAACGTTCTGCGTTAGCTTAAATCTTCCTGCATTCCATTAATAAAATTAGGAAGTGAATTGCATAAATAAGAATAAGATTCTTCAGGATCTTCGACTTCGTGATACCAAAGGTAAATTTCCCCCATAGAATCTTTTTCAATGCTAAAACAGTAAAGATCTCCTGAAGGTTCATCGGCAAATGGGATCAACCAGGCAGGTATAATCTCCTCAATTCTTAAATGATTTAATACTGATTTTAAATTCCGCCCCTCACCTGTTATTGGAATGAATTGTTGGATTACATATACATCATTATCCTCATCAATAAAAATATATTTTTCTGGTTCACCACCATTGAAAGCCAAATAGTGCAGTTTGAATGCCGTAGGAAATGTGAAGATATGTAAATACTCAATTTCTAATAGATCTTCAATAGTGAGTTTAGGTTTAAGATTTATAAAATGGTTATTATAAATTGGATTCATGTAATCACCCGTCTAAGTATTGATTCAGATAACGTTAAAGAATTCGTCGAAGTGATTAAACTATCCTGCCCGTTACTTCAATAAACCAAAAGAGGAGCTGCCCCGAAGCAAACTCCTCCATCATTTGAATTTATATTTCACAAGTTTATTAAGTTCCCTAAGTTGTCTCTCATTAAAATAACCGATTAAACAATCTTGTCCTAAAGACGCAATGGCTAATTTCTTGTTAGAACGATCTCCACATAATTCAATAAATTTATCAAATAACTTGGGGTCTAACCAATCATTATCATTTTCAAGATCCCATTTAATTTTTGTATTGTTATATTCAAATGAAACCCATGCAGTTTCGTTCTCAATGTCAACAAAATCTTGAATATTTTGAAGATTCATATTAGTCAACTTCATCAATCTTTCAATGATTCTTATATAATCTCCGTGATCTTCAATACATTCTGTATCTAAATGCCAAATATGGTTTGAAATAATATAGAATTCATCATTCTTATATATTTCTCCCCCCATCGAGATAAGTAATAATTGGTATGGATCTTTTTCATATCTCTCTTTTGAAAATTCTTCTAACAATAATATTGGATCAATATCAGAATTCAAAGTAATACCAAGGTTTGAGAATGTTTGAAGTTGATCCTCTAAAGGAATAATCATCTTAGATTTCTTCTTAAATAAACCAAACAAATTGGGCACCTTCTCTTTATTTTACGCTGTTTTCGCAAATATTGTTGCTCAGGGATAAATAATTGACCGTCCAAGTTGAACGGTCAATTGAGCTTCGTTTATTGTACTCGTCCTCAGTTTTGCTCTAGTTGTAGAAAATGGGTATCATTTTCTGAATCAAATTTATTCGAAAATCCAAGAGACTGATAAAAAATATCAGCAATCGGGTTATGAGTTCTTAAAACAAGTAATTTATATGTATTCCTAGCTTCTTCGATTACGTAATTCATTAGCATTCGCCCAATTCCAAATCGACGTACTCTTGGAGAGACATAAAGTCGACGAATACGACCAACATCGTAACTACTCTCATAGGGGTTTGAATTTAGTCCGCAAACTCCTACAATTTCATTGTTTTGAAGAGCAATAAAGAGTGCTTCCCCCTCTTTGTCAAATTTATTTGCTCCATTTTCGTAATCTATTACCAATCGTTTGATATGACGGAAGCCTTCAATTTCACTTTCATCAACTAAACGAAGTAATTTACCAGTGTCAAGTTGTTTGACTTTTTGAATTACAATTTCATGCACGTAAACCATCCCCTCCCAAAGTCGGTGCCAAGTTTGATTTCGCTTGTTACAGAATTATCCTGCCAACTAGCTTAATTTCATGAGGCACCTTTTCGAATTTGTTGCACGGTCGTAAAATTAAGTTTTTCGTTAGCTTAATCCCTCCGCCTCATTCATTTACATCATAACCAATTACTTGTTTAGTAAAAGGATTAAAATAAACTGTTATGGGACCTTGTAAACCTTCAAAATCGGTATGAAACAGCACACGAACAGCTTTATTACCGTTAATCCATAATAAACTACGATTAATCTTTGCATTCGTGTTACGTTTAGGAATAAACAATTGCTTGATATTTGTTTCTTGTAAAGAATTAATAGATACTTCGCCTTCCTGCCACTTAATAATGTGTATATTATGATTAGATTCATCCCAAGCCCTTTTCAAATAGGCTTTTTCATTAATGAAAGTTGTTGATATTACGATGTAAGCAGCTATTAGAATTACCAAAACAAATATAATCCATAACGGTTTCTTAAATCTCAAAATAGTCACCTCACAATAATTCCATATTTAGAATATTCGTGAAGTGATTGAACTATCCTGCCCGTTAACGTAACGAGGCTGCCTATTTGCGGCAGCCTCTACTTGTTGTTTATTAAGCTCTCGTGTCCCGTTAACGCAGTGGATGGTCCTATTCGTATCCAGGTGCACTGATGTATTGGGCTGTCCTTGAGCGCCCGTAAGTTACTGTCATTGGCGTTCATTTGCTTCGATTTGATGGAGGATTTCGTCAACGACGTGCGCGATCGGTACGGTGGCGTCGATTATAATCCCGTTTTTGGGAACGCCTTCTTTCGTTTGATGCAAGCGCCGAATGATTTCCCGTTCCTCTGGTCTGCCACCCCAGTCAGTTGGGTCCAGTGCCACTCGCTCATCAATCCGCCGGAGACAGGTTTCCAGGTCGACCTCAAGGACAAACACGCTTTCGAAGAGATCAATGAATATGGGGAAATTCCGTGAACCACCGCAAAAAAATGTTACCGCCTCATCTTGATTGGCGACCAAAGCTTTTACTTTATCTACATGCCAAATGTGGTGTTCGGGTTTAAAGCCATCCGTCGGCGTACCAGTTTCCGGGTCGCCTTGATAAGCCAATTCACGGTCACCATGAATGGCATGGTAGCCGCGCCGCTGCAATTCGTTGCAGACCGTAGTTTTGCCGGCGCCGGAAACGCCTTCAATCAGATAATTCCTAATGCCCATGCCAGACCCTCCATTCAATTGGATAAGCACAATAAATTAGATGTTTCTGGGGCGCAAACCCCTCTTTAATATTACTACAATAATACTGTAGCTGCCGCTATTCAACTATCGTTTTCCGTTAGCGTAATGTTTGTTCGAATCCGATTATCTCACCTATTGAGTTCTTCAATCGCTTTCACTATTTTCCCTTCAAGAACAACATCCTTCTCATCTTGTGATGGGTATAGTGCAAATAAAATATTCTTTGCTTCAAGGTACTTATGATTGGCTCCACTTTGTTTAAGATATTCTTCTCCCGTTTTCTTCCCTTCTTCTCGCTGAGATTCGGTTTTATAATACCCCACTCCAAGTTTCACTTTACCATTAATTAGAAACTCTCCGTTATTTACTTCTTGCAACTCATTGTTGTAACTAACTGTTAGACCCTGATTCTCTAATGATGTTTGGATATCTTTTTGAGTTATTTTACTTGCGCATCCACTAAAGATTGTAGTTAAAATAAGAATAATAAAAACTGTTGCAAGAATTCTTTTCATATAAGTGCCACCTTAATAAAGGATTTACCATTAATAATAAAGCAAATCTCCAATTAGCGGAACGAGGATACCTGTTGTTTATTGAACTATAGTTTTGCGTTAGCGTAATAAATAAACCATTATTAATCATTTCTATTCGGGTCATATTCATCCTCAACTACTGGGATATATGGTGACAGGAAACTGTCTGTCTCACGAGTAATAATCCCACGAGCCAGTTTCCAGACAATAAACTTGTTGTTATCTTCAGCATCTTCATCGTCATGAATATATAAAAGACCATACGAGCCAGGGAGGTTTTCTGAAACCCACTTATATATTTCGAGCACATAACTCGAGCTATGGTTATGTAAGCCAGAAATGGTCCAAGAATCTAACCCATTCCTTCGTTTAATACTCGAGAGTCCGCAAACATGAATCCACTCCTTACTTCTTGAACTATTCATTCTACGGTAGCTTAGTCTCTCGTTGGTAATTGACTAATCAAGATCATATTTTGCAAATGGTAAACTCCTTATTGAACCAACAAAATCCCCCTCTGTTTTATTTAATATTTCTCTTTCAATGATTTGAAAAATAATTGTCTCCCCCCATTCATCCTTTGCTTTTATCCCATTTGAGGACAAATATTTTAGTCCTTCTTCAATTCCTTTWACTTCCGTTTTAATTCCACCTTTTTTAAAAATACCGAAATGATAATCTCTATATATTAGAGACTCTGAAAYCCAAWATGTCTTAACTTTAAATTTCTTTGATACTTCAAGTGGAAACTTCTCATCAAAAATAAATCTGGCGTTTATATCAAAAATAAATGTCCATGGCTCTAWATAWCCAACTCCAAGAGCTGATCCCATAGTAACTGATGTAATTTCTTCAAAATGAAGCCCTTCTTTTGAYTTATAAAAAAGGTCAAGATAAGTTTCACTTTCGACGACAGTTGGTTCCGCCTTTATACAAAGTAAYCCAATATTCCATGCCATTGTTAWCACCTCATTAATAATTGCGTTCAGGTGAAGAATTCAACATCAATTACCAATTACCTTTWTTTGTATATAGYATATATCGTTCCTRCYMRTTCGTATTATGAGGTCAAGTTAACCTWTTTAGGGGCTAACCGACCGCAGTATCRACCACGCTMTACTGCCCGTTACTTTAATGAATAAAAAAGGAGCTGCCGCCGAGGCAAACTCCTTCACTTTCGTTATCCGTTAATTTAATGTCACTGCATTTTATGCCTCTAACATGTTAATCAATTTTTCATTTCGTTAGTTGAACGGACTAAGCAATTAAACGGGCAACTATCCGTATTT
>NZ_JBFUHL010000112.1:0-7281 GCF_056402415.1 Paenibacillus sp. P4_A9 | reverse complement strand
ATGATGTGATTCAGGAAAATAAAGATCGTTAGTCAAAGTCCAGTAATTACGCGGTTTTTATGATTATTATAAATTTTAATTAAGTTCGTTACTTAAAGGACTTTTTCAAAAGGAAATGAGGTAAAAGTGGAAAATAAAGTTCATTAGTGTTGTTTACTATTGTAATAGCATCATATCCTCTATTTTGATTCCTGACACTGTTAAAAGATATGGCATATTTTATTAATAAGAATAGGCAGCTGGTCCGGTTATCTACTGACTGCGCGGCAGCTGGTGATCCCTATTTAAGTAACGTTCTCTCGTTAGTTTAATGTCGCGCAGCTCAGTCTAAACAATAATTCAGCCCCTGATCTGCTATTGTTGTTCCATCCAAGTTACTCCGCCATCCTTGGTATATAGGCTGATATAACGGGAATAAGCCCTTCCTTCAGCCGGACTTGTAAAAATTAGCTTCTCACCCAAAATGCCTTATCCAACTCAATGATTACATCCTAGACACCCATTTGTACCTCCGAGATACTACACCGTACCATTCTATTGCTAACTACAATGCCACAGAGCTTAAAAATCATCCTACAAACGTAATATACTGTTTACGATTATCGGATAAGTCAGTATACTGGTACTTACAGTAATAGCCAATACCACAACCGATGTGGAAATCAAAAAAGGTGAATCATGGGGAAAAAATTATTCGTGGGGTTAGCTTATTTTTGGTCAATCGCAATATATATTATAGCAGGTTTAATGCATTTTTGGACTGTATACATAGCTTATGAAAGTAGTGGATTGTTTTGGGGTATTATCTCTTTCTTCTTCCCTGTAATTGCTGAACTTGTATGGGGATTTAACGCATGGAGCGAGACTGGATTTGATTCTCCATATGTTCAATGGTTAGTTATTTTAGTAATAATGTGGGTTGTACAGATGGTTGTACTGTGGGGTGTCGGAATTGTTGGGACATTATTAGAAAAAGAAGAAAATAATCGAAAGTTAATTGCTTCGACCAAAGTGGATTATACAACCGAATCGAGACCAATATATTTCGGGTTCGGAGGTTGGCTGTACGTTCTCGCAATTGGTCAAATACTGGTGTTTGGACGTTCACTTTTTTATTTAGTTGATTCATTGCTTCCCATATACACTTCGGGACAAATTCAAGACATATCACAAGATAATCCTTTATTAGCTTTTGGGATTTTCTTAGAATCTATTATAAACATTTATAACGTAATTATTATATTGATTAGTGCTTATCTATGTTTCAAATTGAAAAAAAGTTTCAAGAAAATTATGATTTATTTTTTTAGCATTAATTTAGCGTTAGCTATTGTTCATTTTATACTAATAATTACAATACCAAATATTGATTCATCAATTGTAAATGATGGAAGAAATGTACTTATAAATTCGGCGATTGTATTTATTTTATGGGTTCCTTATTTTATTAAATCAAAAAGGGTGCAGAATACTTTCAACTATTAAAAAGCCCTTCGGGGCTTTTTAATTTGGATGAACAATTTCTCACAATCCGCCATTACAACACCTTCCACAATCGATTCTCCGTGTCATATGTACACAGTAATCAAACACAACAATACATATATTTCCCTCACCTAGTATCATCGTGCCTTATATCGACTCCTACGCATTGTAATTGGCAATAAGGAGAGAACCTCCTCTCCCCCTACACCTTAGATTTGATTGATGCTGTCGTGTATCTCGTTTGCACTTTTGCAAAATTCATTAGGATCACTTTGTATATACCATTTTTGTAAGTTTCGCTTCTACAGCTTCTTTATGGACAAAGCATTTTATCGCTAAATTTGTGTAAATCGCCTGGATTCAGATCAATACCAATAAGAATATCTGTCCTGCCTAAAATTGCTCCTTCTTTATCTAATAGGTCAAGCCATCCACGTTAACAAAAAAAGCACCTACTCAACTGAGCAAGTGCTTTAGTGAATGGCTTTTAGAACTCAATGATTTTAAATTGTTTAAGAAAGTCTTTCATTATATTTCTGACAGCTACAATAATTACGGTTGAATGATACGTAATAACTGTGTTTTTTTCACCTTTGTTACCAACCTCAAGAGTATTCTCTAGAAGATTCTTAGTAAAACTTCGAGTAGTGTTAAGTTCAATATCATCCCGACTTACAGACTCTAATTCAATTAAACTTTCTGTCATATATTCTAATTCTCTACTAAGATAATTCGCCATGTTTTCAAGTGTTTCTCCTTTGTAGCTGAAATCTTCAAAAGATAGTCTCATTGCATAAGTCACAGTTTGTGCCAGTTTCTCAGAATCCATTGAACTCCTTTTTTCTAACGCTACCATTAAAAATTCGAAATATAAGGCTGTATATTTAAGTAAATTCAATTCGACATTGATAAAATATTTTATATCATCTTCATCAAAATTATTTCTTACTTCCTCAGCTTGTGAATAATCCGTATCTGGATACTCGTGGAGATGATTAGTTATTAGTCTTGCAGCTTGCCCAAGGTTAACCTTCTTTTTTCCTAATCCAAACATTTTCCCAACTCCCCTTATGCCACATTTTTTTCACACTATGGACTCATTTTTTTGAGTGTGGGTAATCTGCTGGAAGTACTCCGTTTTTATCTAGGTAATCCCGATCTTCAATCATTTTTGGTGGGGTATATCCTAATCTGGTAACTCCAAACAATCCACCTTTATGTACTGTATTACCCTGATTGTTTAACGTAATCGAAGCAACAAGATCACGATTTACATATACTTCGTACATTTTGAAACCGAAAGCAGTAAGTAAATCCTCAAAAGTTTTAACTCCGTATCTTTTTGCTCTATCCGCCAATACATCCCGTTCAATTGTATCTGAATCGGTAAGATGTATAGTTCCACCATTTCTAAACAAGTCTAAAAAATCACTTGCAGGTTCTGCTAAACCCTTTTTAAAAGTTTCTTCATTAACCTCTTCTACCAAATTGTAATCCAAAACTACGTGTGTAACTCTAAAGGTTGTTCGCATAGGTTCTCCAAATACTAATCTTTGGAAAAAATTTGTATCATTAAATTCGCTTTCTATAGTATATGGCTCATCATTTGCCTGATTTAAAGATTGTATCAGTATTTGTCTACCGTCTTTATCCATTCCTAAATAACTATTCTCATTTACCACTATAAAATTTCCTTTATTAAAAAAAGCAATTACTATTATTATGACTGCTCCAATAACTATGCGTTTTAAGAAATTCATAATTACTTTGCTGATGATTTTGTTCTGAACAGGTTGTTCGATTTGTATACTGGATTCTTCGGGAATATATTCAACCCCTGCAAGCGTGTAAATTCGTTGATGATATAGTGGGTCTTCTTTATTTAAATCTTGAACTTGACCAATAAATTCATTAATTTCATCAAATAAAACTCCATCATATCCATTTTTCATCATAAACTGAACCGAATTTCGAATCCTAGGATCATCAGCAGGAACTCCTACTTTTCTCAAAGATGCAGAAGAATTTATGGTTTGAGCCTCAGAATCTGTTACAAAAATATTAATACCACACAGTGCCAAAACAAGCTGATTTCCGATTTCCTCAGTCAAAATATCATATTCAATGTAGTGTGCTATAAATAGTTTATAAGCTTTTATTATTGTATCTTTATTTGCAGGAAGCGATGAGATTTTTCTTGCAAATTCACCTTCATTACCAGAAGCTAATGCTGCTCCATAATCATTAACAACTTTCTCCGCTTGCACTAAATTCACTCTATTTTCCCCCAAAGTTTTCAATTATCTCAACACACTAGGTGTACCACTTGCTCCCATTATATTAGTCCTATGTAACCTAAGATTCCGAACAAATCCTTTTTTAATAAGCGTGATACAAGTACGGAATAATTATGAGATAACAAGCATTCTCCAAGAACATAAACACGTTACCTACAATGGGTAGCAATACATGATTCTTAAATGCACCCTGTATTGAACGATTCGTTGATTTCTCCCATATGTATACACCAGTTGCAAAAATCGTCATTGGCAAGTCAAGAATAACGAATTTAACAATATTGAATGCCATTGGAATTGCAATGATACAAGCCAAAATAAAGCCAAACAATTCCCAACCCAATCCATTCATAATAAATGCAATTACTAATGCTACAATACTGAAAATAATAGCATCTTTAATTACCTTACTAACTACCGCTTTAGGATTATTTATATCGACACCCATAACTATATTTGCCAATCTGATCCCCCTCTCGTAAAGATCATTCTTTTCCAAATACTTTTTCAAGATGTTCAAGTTCACTTTTGACTAACTTATCATGTGTATCAATGAAAATGTCTGGAAACCATTCAGATGGTGTAGGAAGTATAATACTAAACACAAGTGGTGCAATAAATAAAACAATAAATGAAATTATTCCTATTGTAAAAAACACTGCTAATCCTGATTCGTTATTAAGAATATTCTTCCACTTCGGAATTAAGTGAAACACTAAATAACTTATTCCAAAAACAAATAAAAATTCGCCAAACATTAAGTACTTATTTCTTTTTAGCATATCAGTATTATGATAATACTTAGCTTGTTCAAGTTCATTTTTGAACTCAGTAATGTATTCACGTTCATCGGTTTGAACTGTTTCCACAGCCCATCCTTCTTCCATTGGAAGTGAAATAATAAATACTGATTGCAGAGCAGCATGCAAAAGATACATTAACATTCCAGCAAAAATGAAATAAGCGAAAAGATGTTTTTTATTATTATAATTCAAGTAAGCACTTCCTAAAGTTGTATTATTTGATCCATTATTGTAACCAACCCACTATCCCTAATCTTCGTTTAAATACTTATCCTCGACCCACTCAACAAAATCGTTATTGAACTGATTATATGCATCTTCAGTAGCACCGTCTGCAATGACAATGTATCCTTCTGTGATCGGTAGACCTAAGGCGACCAATATTTTTCTTTGGAGCGACTGAATATTTTGCGTCATAATAAATTTTTCATCTATTTGCAAGCCATCCAAAAAGTCAGTTCTGAATTTTTGCTCATCAATTCCCATCTCAAAAATCTGCGTACTTATATTATTATTAAGAAATTTTATAAAGAGGATTGATGTAATGTATTTGGTTAATTCTCTATACTGCTTTTTGCTGATATTATCCATTAATTGGTCGATCACTACTATGTGAGCTTCATCAAAACTCTGATCCATCTTGCTACCTATCTCAAGTGATTGGATTAGCAATCTTAAATATGAGACCGAATTGAGAATAATCATTGCATTAAAATCACTATGAAGTGTGTGCGAACGATCAGCAAATGCTTCGTTTTGATATTCCTTCATTAAAAATTCCAATCTTTTTAGCCAACTTGCTCTGATCGAATCGTCACTATGTGGATTACTTTGAATTTCTTCCTTAACCGCGGCAAACTTTTTTTCTACAGCTTTTCTTGAATGTACTATTTCAGCTACAGATGCAAGTTCGCTCTCATCAAGATCACCAGTAATACTCTCAAATTTATCATGTGCGTTTATGTATACTTCTCTCTGAACAATCATTCTTTTTAGTTCTGCTTCATCATCATAAAATTCAATAAAAAATAATTCATCATCGTATTGAGTGAATCTGCTGTATGTCTGATAATCAATATCTTCGTTTACCATCCACTCTTCTTTTCTTACACCATTGATTGAGTTAAAGATATTGACTTTGATCGCTTTACTAATCTGACCTTCGGCAACCATCTTATCAAGCCATTTCTTGGTTACCTGCCTCTTTACGATTCCACCTTTACCATCAGGAAGCTCCAAAGTAACTTTATCACCAAACAAAGAGTCCCAAAAGCCAACAGATACACTCATTCAGACACCACTTTCCAGACGACTTTAACCCTCTTATATTGTATTGGCTAACATTCCCATTATACGTCATATTGGTCTGACAGCATATAACGAATGATGCTTATTCCCTACTAGTTCTCATTCTATTTACAAATAAATCCATACGAGTTACAATGTACCTAGCGGAAGCACCGCCAATTCGTGTTCAACACACGTTTTTGGTTTGGTGCTTTTTGTTTTATAATCTGATCATCGAGGGGTAATAACTTATGATTAAGAATGTTAAATGGACGGACGCTGACCTTCAAAACTGCATTTACTTTCAGACTGTTGTTGAAGTGAGCGTAGCTGGGGAAGTATGTGAAAAAGGGATTATACAGGATTACTCAGGGGATACCGTAACAATAGACGGTGGATATTACTTAAGGATGAATAGTACGTTTGTGGTGTGAGTTGAATATACCTACTCAGGAGTATCATCACACTTGATGCCCTCAGATGACTAAAGCTGCATTGTCCCGGATAACACAAAGAACACCCATGAATCAGGTGTCCTGTGATTCCTTGAGTAATCTTATGAAATCCTTAATCTTGTAATACTCATTCTTATACTGTACATGGTGTTGTGAAATATAAAGGTATGTTCTTGAAATATCCTCTATTTCTTTTAAGATCAAATAGGCATTTTCAAAAAGAACAATAGCATCGATTTTACATATTCGTGTGGGGAAAACATTTAGACGGAGTTTTTTAGTAACTCTATCCTTAAGATCAACAACAGAGTTAAATTTCTTATCTCCAAAGACGTTTTCTAAAGACGGTTCGTTAACAAAACTAAGACCACCATTTTGATTTATTGTCGATCTCCAGATGTGGTTATGTGCTATCACATCTCTGACAACAAAAAGCTCATAAAGGATTTCCAAGTTGTCACTACCAATTTTGAAATATTCCTCCGTAAACTTCAATACGTTTTTATAAGGCTCGCAGCTTTCTTCTTGTAGCTTAAAATGTCTTGCTCTTGCTAAGAGTGACTCCAACATTATTACTGTTAAAAGAATTATTGATGTGGAGTATCCGTTCTCATATACTGATGTTTGAACCTCATTAGATGTGGATTTATTTTCCAGTTGTTCAAATAAAGTGACTATCGGATCTAAATAGGAAGTACCTACAACGGTTATATATTCACTTTCCATGGATTATCCCACACCTTTTCTAAAGGAATTTCCGTCATAGCAGAAGTGTCTACTGCAATACAAAGTCCCGACCCCTTAAGTTTCGATAAAACTTCTCTTTTATTGAGCTATCGGTTTGCAATAGGTAAGCATTTGAAGTCATCTCCAGCTTTTCCCCTGCTCCACACGGAGCGTACGAGTTTCCCAGTACTCCGCGTTCCATCTAACCGAATTTACTAATTCATAACT
>NZ_JBFUHL010000111.1:0-7400 GCF_056402415.1 Paenibacillus sp. P4_A9 | reverse complement strand
CTGTGGGTACCCGATTAATTATTTCGTTGTTTTCCAAGCATCAATCTGTTTTTGCATTTCAGCAATAATCTTATCCGATCCAGCTGCTTTTAGTTTTGCCAAGAATTCGTTATATTTCGCTTCATCCGAAACACCAAGCTCAATCGCTCTATAATACTCGTCATAAACTGCACTTGCTTTAGCAATTTCAGCCTTTACCGGTGTAGCATCGAAGGTAAACCCTAACAATTTCGAAGGTACAGCCTCGTTATTTACTTTTTTGGTATCTTCCCAAACCGTTTTAGGCATTCCTTTATCTACATAGGCAAGGTAATTCGTAGCAAACATCCAAGGAACATTCGGAGCATATTGTTTAGCTGCATCACCAGGAACCATAAAGCCATCTGAATCAAGTTTAAAATGTTTATCTTTAACGCCGAAGTTCAAAAGGTTATAAATTTCTGGATTCGTATTTAAAAGTTCAAGTAGCATCATAGCTCTTTCAGGGTTTTTGGAATTTCTGTTGATCGCATGCATAGTAGCTACAATTCCGCCTGTTGTAAGGTGGGCTTGACCTGCTGGCATATCAAGTGTTGGATAACCTGCTTGGAGAGCCATAACAACTTCAACACCAGGTTTATAAGCTCCACCTACTAGTACACCTACCTTTCCARCTTGAAGGAGTTCTTGGCTATTATCCAATTTCGTGGAAATGCGCTCTTTGGAGTTCAAATACCCTTTCGCATTCCAATCTCTCATAGTGGCAGCAAATTTCTTTACGCTATCCGTTTCAAATTGGTTGACTACTTTGAGCGAATCATCGGTATAAACCACTACTCCTGGCGTATTTATCCCTACAATGGTTTCAAAACCGAATCCATCTTGAAATCCGTTTAAGCCAGTAACAAATGCTTTCTTCGGATCATCTTTCGTTACGGCTTGCAAGTACGGCTCAAGTACTTTAAAGTTGTCGACCGTTAGCTTTCCGCTTATTGTATTAACATCAACCTTGTACTTTTCAGCCAATGATTTTGGAATAATGACATCAGGCGTTCTAGCTGAGATTTGTTGATTCACAAATCCATAAATTTTCCCATTTACTTTGGTTGCTGTCCAGAATGATTTCGGGACGTTAGCAAATGATTTGGGTGCATATTTGGTGAGTAAATCATCCAATGGCAAGAAGGCGCCTTTAGCCACATTTTGCGTATAATTGTTGATCCAATTGGAAGTAAATACCAAATCGTAAGCTTCGCCAGAGGCAATAACGACTTGCATCTTCTGATCATATTCACCAAAACCAACAGGCTTGAAATCTACGGTAGCATTAATTTTTTCTTTTAGAACTTTATTTACTTCAGCAAATACAAGATCTTGTTCCGGCTGAGGAAAATTGCCTGGGAAATACCACGTCAATTTCACTTCTGGCAGAGCTGCAGTTGTTGCTTGAGGAGCTGTACTTGCTGTAGCTGCTGTTGCTGCAGCCGAAGGAGTTGGTTCTTTCGTAGACGAACTGCATGCAGAGAACAGCATGCTAAACATGACTACCATACTTGTTGCTACGATCCCCGTTTTTGAAAATTTTGATCTTTTCAACATAGGTGAATCCTCCTCTATAATGTCTTGAACTATTCTTACAATGGATATGACTCCATTCATAAGCTAACCTTTTACTGCACCCACCGTTAACCCTCGAACGAAATGCTTCTGGAAAAAAGGGAACACAAGAAGCATAGGCCCCGAAGCAAGGATGGCCATCGCCATACGTGCTGATTCTGATGGAAGCAAGTTAGACTTCATATCTGGCGGCATCATGTTGGAAGAACTTGTCAGAAATTGAATGTTGTTCATCATCCTGTATAACATGAATTGCAAAGGGATCAGGCTCTCCTTTTCTATATAAAGCAAGCTTAGCCACCAGTCATTCCAATACGTCAGCAGCGTAAACAAACCGACAGTTGCAAGTCCTGGTTTGGCAAGCGGGAGAATGATTTGAACGAAAATTCTAAATTCGTTGGCCCCATCCATCATGCAGGATTCAATGATGCTGTGCGGTATCTTCTGCATAAATGAGCGTAGGATTAGTATAAACCAAGGAGCTGCCAAATAAGGAAGAATCAACACCCATATTGTGTTTTTTAAATGCAGATAGTTGGAGATTAATAAGTATGAAGGAACCAGACCGCCATTGAACAGCATTGTAAAAAAAACATAAAAGCTAAGTTTATTTTTCCATTTATAGTCTTCTCGCGAAAGCGGATAGGCGATTCCAGCCATAACCAATAAGGAGAGAAATGTTCCCACTACACTTACAAAAAGTGAAACCTTAAAAGCGTTTACAATTTGCAGCGGTTTATACAAAATATACGCATATGCGGTAAGATCAAAGTTTAATGGGATGAGGCTGTATCCATATGTGGCAATGTCCTTTTCGTTTGAAAATGAAATTGAGATTATGGATATAAGCGGAACTATGCAAGAGAGACTAAATAGGATGAACACGATATTAATTATTGTTTGGGGCAATGCTTGCTTTGATAACATTCCACACCTCCTAAGCGAAATCTAATGCAGCGAATACCAACCTTCTTCTTAAAAAAGTTTGTTATCATCATTTACTTTCTTAACAATATGGTTGCTTAGCAATACAACGATGAAGCCCATCGTTGATTGGAATAATCCAACGGCTGAAGACATCCCGAGATCTCCGGAAACCCTTAACATCCGGTAAACATAAGTATCAATCACTTGTGTAACCGGAAATAGCTGCCCAATTTCTCTTGGAACAAAGAAGAACAAACCAAAATCGGAATAAAATATTTTACCAATGGACAAGAGAGTTAAAATAATAATTAATGGCATCAGCAGCGGAATCGTAATATTGCGGATCACTTGGAATTTGGAAGCGCCATCAATTTCAGCAGCTTCAAAATACTCCTGCGATATCCCCAAGATGCCTGCATAGAAAATAATACTAACATAGCCTAAGCCTTTCCATATATTAATGAAGATTAATAAGAAGGGCCATATCCAGGTTGTGGTGTAATAATCCGTATTAAAGCCTAGTTTAGCCATGATCGATGTGATCACACCAAAAGGACCGATAAAGGAGTATACCATATATGCCACAATGATCCATGAGAAAAAATAAGGAAAGAAAAAGATCGTTTGATAAACCTTCACTAATCGGGTACTTAGTACTTCATTTAGCAGGATAGCAAATACAACAGAGAAGAATGTCCCGACTACGATGAATATAAGATTATAGGAAAGTGTATTTCTAACCACGAGCCACGCATCGCTTGATGTGAAGAAGAATTTGAAGTTCTCAAAGCCTACCCACGGGCTGTGGAACAAGCCTTGTTCATAATTAATGCTCTTAAATGCAATGAATATCCCCCCCATAGGGATGTACGAGAAAACAAAAATAAGCAAAATTGCGGGAAGAGCTAGTATGCTTAATTGTATATTTTTCTTATATGAATGATAGTTCATGAATCCTTTCTTTCGTTTCACTTAAGCTTCACTCCTTTTCAGTCATCGTTGTTCTATACCCAATGTTAGCCTCCATTCTTCAAATTAACAATTTCTAATCCCTAATTTAAGTTCTGTTTCGAGCGAAATGAGAGTTCTTAAACCTTCCAAATGTACTGTAATTCGTTATTTCCTATGGTTTTCAGCCGTAAATAAACAATGACCTATGAGACGGACACTTCGAAAGAAAGTGCTCCTCTTATAGGTCATTGTTAAAAAAGCGTTTTACTTTTCTATGATTAGAACTGCTTTAGGTGATAGTGTTACGGTATTTTCACAGAAATTGCCTGATAATAAATCCGTTCCCTTCAAGTCCCCTAACGAAATCGAAGTTGCTTGATCATTGTGATTTAAAATAAAGAAGAAGGACTCGTTATTATCATTGGTCCTCGTCGAAATCTCAACACCAGGCACATGCGGAATCAGTGCAGTAATCCCTTTGTCTCGGCATAAATTACCTAGCAAACCTTGTAAAAATGACGGTTCTGGACTCGTGGCTACATACCAAGCTTGGCCCGCCCCATATGTATTGACCGTAAGCGCAGGCATACCTTGATAGATATCCTTGCCATAGACGGCTTTCACTTCTGCGCCTTCGGCATGGATTAAATCACACAGAATGCCACATTGGTAGTTGCCTTCAAGCTCTCCCCATTGCGCATTCAGCTGAATTTCATTGCTCTGATCGGGAAATAGCGCATCGATTTCTTCCGCCCAAATACCGAGAACGCTACGCAATTCGCCTGGATAACCGCCGAGGGTTACGCGGTCATCCTCGCCCACGATGCCGCTGAAGAAGGTGGTAAGGAAGATTCCACCGGCACGAACGAAGTCTTCCACGCGTTTGGCATATCCCTCTTTGACCATATAAAGAACCGGTGCTATGACGATATCATAGCCGGTGAGATCCGTATCCGTACCGATCATATCAGCTTGAATATTTTGCTGGAATAGTGCGTCATAATATTTATGAACTTCATCTACATAATCAAGCGCAATGGTCGGTCCACTCGAGAGTCCAACCGCCCAGCGATTTTCCCAATCGAACACAATGCCGACACGTGCTTTCACTCTAGCGTCGAGTACTTTATCGGATAATCGCCCCAGCTCATTCCCTAATTCCGCGCACTCGCGGAATACCCGCGTATGCTCATGTCCGACATGCTCAATGACAGCCCCATGAAATTTCTCACAAGCGCCTGCTGATCGGCGAAGCTGGAAGAAAAGAATCGTATCGGCGCCATGAGCAACCGCTTGATAGCTCCACAGCTTCATGACACCCGGACGTTTCAACGAGTTATACTTTTGCCAGTTCTGCTGACTTGGTGTTTGCTCCATCAACATGAACGGCTGACCGTCCTTCAACCCGCGCATGAGATCATGCGTCATGGAGGTCAAGCTCACTGGCGTATCCAAGGAAGGATAATTGTCCCACGAGATGACATCCAAATAGGGAGCCCACTTGAAATAGTTTAATTCTTTGTACAATCCCATTAAATTCGTCGTAATTGGCACCTGAGGTGCATGCTGCCTGATTGCGTTATACTCCAATTTGTAGCAATCGAGTAAACTATCGGACATAAATCGGCGATAATCTAAGGAAATCGCTTGGAAGCATGAACGGTCACCAGGCGATTCCTCTGAGAGGGCATTCGGGGGCACGATGTCTTCCCAATCATAGAACGTGTGGCCCCAGAAGCCTGTATACCAAGCCTTGTTTAACTGCGCTAATGTCGTGTATCGCTCTTGCAGCCAAGTACGGAATCCGTCCGCGCAATTATCACAATAGCAATATCCGCCGTACTCATTGGAAACGTGCCAGATCAGAATAGCTTCATGATCTTTATAGCGTTGGGCTAATTTGTCTGCCATACGCTCCGAATACGTGCGAAATGTTGGACTGCTGGGACAAGAATTATGTCTTTTTCCAAATTTATGCTTACGTCCTTCAAAATCCACTCGCAACACATCCGGATATTTCCGTGCCATCCAAGCCGGGTGGGCGCCCGTACTTGTCGCTAAACACACATAAGTCCCATTAGCCCAGAGACGGTCGATCGTCTCATCCAGCCAAGTAAAATCGTATGTATCTTCATTCGGTTGTGAAAGCGCCCACGAGAATACATTAATTGTCGCCACATCAATGCCCGCAAGTTTAAACATCCGTAAATCCTCGTCCATCACTTCTTTATCCCATTGCTCTGGGTTATAATCTCCACCGTACCAAATCTTTGGCAGCTTCGTATTAATCATATTGACACCTCTATATTTTTTTATATAAGAATAAATACATTATATTGGATTCATAATCATGTTAAAATATAATATATTTACACCCTCATATAAGAAAATGGAACAGGATGATTCAACATGCATACGCGATTTGTTTTAACACCGACAACAGCCCAACCTTACCCTATATATATCGATAGCATTGGTCATCATGAAGATCAGGAGAAACTTAGTAGGAAGGATGGGTTCCCTAACTATCATTGGCTGCAAACCTATGAGGGCGAAGGAGAGTTTGAGATGGACAACAGAAAGGTGCGTTTACCGAAAGGAACAGGCGTGCTCTTACTCCCTGGGGTACCGCATTCTTATCACGCAGTTACCGATACTTGGTGCACACAATATGTCACGTTCGGAGGCAATTGTGTTCACACCATATTAAGTACATTAGAGATTTTCGAATCAGCCGTTTTCCGTTGGGAGGAAGAGGCGCCTTTAAACCTAGCACTCACACATATTTTAAATAGGTTGGAGACACTAACCGATTACTCTGGCTACGATGCCTCCGCTGACTTGTATCATTTCTTGATTCAGATTAAAAAGCACGCCCAGATCAACAACCGCACATCGATCACGAGTCAAATGCTGCACTTACAGCCCATTACAGAATGGCTAGAAGATCACTACGCTAATCCCGATACCGGGATTGAACAAATGGCTGGTGTTCTTCATGTCACACCGAGACATTTGAATACCTTGTTTCAGCATGCCTTTGGCCTTTCACCTTATGCTTACCTCATAATGATGCGCTTGCGCAAATCCAAAGAGATGCTGCTGAGCAACAGACATCAAGCCATTAAAGAGATTGCTGCGCGAGTAGGTTTTCGAGATACGAGCCACTTTATTGCCAGCTTTCGTAAGCAAATCGGGTTTACGCCGGAGCGGTTTAGAGAGCTGAATTAGACCCTTTTAACCCACTTTGATCATTTGTTCGACTGGTCCATCATGAATGATTGGTGACACAAAAAAGTCCCGGTGACTGTACTAGCTCACTGGGACTTTCTATGAATAAAGGCTATTTATTCTAATTTCATGTAATAAAGATTTGTAACATCTTCCTTCGTAATGGTATGTGCGCCAGCTGCAAGTGATACACTGACAATGCCATTCGTCATGGCATAGCTTGTTCCATCGATCTTAACGTTTAATCCGTTTGCTGGATTAAACACTAATGTTAATGTTTTAGCTGTTGTTGTGGTAAACCCAATAGAGGTTGAACTCTCCATTTTTAAACATTGCGTTAGTGTTAAACCATTATATACCACTGTTCCCTTCGTTGTTGAAAGGTTCCCTACAATCGTGAAGAAGCTGCTTGTTTTTCCATCAGTAGTAAAGTTATGAACAATTGATGTACCCGGTGTAGTCGTTGGTGCTGGTGTAGTTGTTGGTGTAGACGTTGGTGCCGGTGTAGTTGTTGGTGTAGACGTTGGTGCCGGTGTGCCCGTTGGCGGTGTTGAATTGCCACCTACAGATACAAGTTGAGTTGTGTAACTTAGTATTTTAGACATCAAGGCTGAATTAAGGTCAGACGACGTGTCATCAACTGAATCATTAAATGCCCATGTAAAGTCTCCATTACCTAGGCGTCCAGCTTCTGC
>NZ_JBFUHL010000110.1:0-8571 GCF_056402415.1 Paenibacillus sp. P4_A9 | reverse complement strand
ATCACACCATTGTCCCCTAAGCCGTGATATAACGCATTTTCAACAAGAGGCTGAAGAATAAACCTTGGTACCGGCAAATCGAGTGCCTTGGAATCAGCGTGGATTTTCACATCAAAGTGAAAGTTATATCGGATGCCCTGCAGCTCAACATAATTTTTCAAAGCATCAATCTCATCTTTAATTCTAGCAGGACCGCCTTTTCCGAGATTATAATAGAGCACTTTGTTCAAGGTGGACACCAAGCGATCAATATCTTTCTGTCCATTGGCACGAGCCAACCAGCGAATTGTATCAAGCGTATTGTGAATAAAGTGCGGATTGATTTGCGTCATTAATTTCTCGACTTCGAGAAAGGCCTTACTCTGCTCCTTCTGCTCCACCTCGCTGATTAATTCGAAAATTCGACTTCTCATTTCCGCAAACTCTTTGTAAATGACAGCAAACTCCGTGATCTGCGATTGTCTTCTTGGAAAAACCTCGTTATTACTTTTTACATTGCGAATATCCGTACTTAACAGGTTGAGCGGACGATAGACCGTTCGCCATATGATCCAAGCAATGAGAAAACTTGCTGCCAACGTTAGGACAGCAAAGAAAACAAACTGCTTGATCCATCTATATACTTCGAGGTTATATACGGAATTKGGAACAGCGGCCATAACTTTCCAAGTTTGATTACTAGATTCCTCGAACATTCTATATTTACTAGAAATGTCCTTACTCGAATCATTGTTGGCATATAACATCCCAACTGGAAAATCAGTGGAATTCTCGCTATAAACAATTTTGCCATGATTATCAACGATCAGATGCACCAAATTGCCTCCGAATTGTTCATTATCCTTTAGGATACTTTCAGCCAATTTAAAATTAGTTTCAATATAGACATACACATCATCACGATCAGGCAGCTCGACTTTACGCAGTATCGAAAGCACTTGATTGCCATCAATTGGATTTAAAGAACGATGCGGTCCCATATATGTTAGTTTATCGAATTTAATAAGTACAGGAAGCTGCTTAAGATTATAATTCTCACTCACGCTAAAATTCTCGAATAACACCTRATTATCAGCCTCAAAATAGTAAAACATTAATCCCAGCGTCGGATTCGTAAAATGAATCAAGCCTAATTCGCTTCTGATCTCATCGTTCAATCTTTTCTTTTCATAKATATCAGCAGACAGATAGCTCTCCAGGTTTTTACCGACCCGCCCGTCAAAAGCGAGCTGCTGAGACGTATGGTTCAACTGGCTCAGTGTATCTTCAAGCAATAACCTTACTTGATGCAAATTACTTATGACTCCACCCTCAGCTTTATTTTGCAAAATGGCATACATCGAGAAATAAGAAATGCTGCCTATTAGAATTAACGGCGCAAGAGAGCTAATAAAAAGAATCAGAATTAACCGATATTTCAACGAATACGGCTTCGGATGTAAACCTGGAATTTTAAGTACTGCCATGATTCAGCCTCGCTTTTATTGTTTGTCTGTGATGATTAAAATAGAATAAACTATACAGCTATGGTTTAGTATTGCCTAGTAAACTACATATGTAAAACGCTATCAATGAATGTTCGCCTCTCACACCTAAAGAAAGTAGGATTTGACGGTAAATCGGGTATCTTGAATTAGTTGATCCATCCCCCTTTTTAGTTACTTTTTTGGTGTTGGGTTTTTAAACCCGTGGACAAACCCATCATACCGTAGCGCTCCTTTTTTGACAAAGACCATTTTGACAAGATTTTGAATCAAAAAAGGATGGCATACGCCATCCTTTAGTAGAGGTTTTTTCTTCTTGTTTGCTTCATACGTATCGTAACGATGTATCGTTTTCATAAATGGCAGCACTATTAAAGCGAAAATGCCTGCGGAAAGTCCTAAAGATAGCCAAAGCCAAGCGCGGCGGTTCTTTTTCTTTGCCAATAAATAGCATATCACACCACACACAACTGAGCTTCCTAACCGCAACCAATTGCCGTGTATAATCTCAGTCCCAACCATGTACCCCACAAGTCCGAATAATCCTCCTTTAATGGCCTTTTCCTTCTTGCTCATCGTCTAATTTACCCCTCGCYGCCGTATACATAGACTTTACCTATTCATTATAGTTTTCCGTCTAGATTGACACTATACATAAATTATTTCCACAATTTTATTAACCTGTAAATCTGGTTGTCAATTGCAGGGTTGAAATCGCGAAACACATTATTATTAAAAGAAAAATGGCGCGTCAAATTAGATGTCAATTTGCGCGCCAGGGGAGACGATAAAGGCTGCTTCGGTTTTAACTTGAACTTCCTCCAAAGTAGCTCCCGGCTGCAATTCAACCAAAAGCATCTCTCCATTTTTAAAGTCAAAGACCGCCAAATCTGTGATAAGCCGGTTAACGACACCTTTCCCAGTAAGAGGTAGGGAACATGCCGTTTTCACTTTGGACTCACCGTATTTATTAACATGCTCCATAATGACAACAATGCGCTGTGCGCCGCTGACCAAATCCATGGCGCCTCCCATACCTTTAATCATTTTGCCCGGGATCATCCAATTGGCCAAATCACCGTTACCCGCCACTTCCATTGCACCAAGAATGGCCAAGTGGATATGCCCGCCTCTAATCATGGCGAATGATTCCGCGCTGTCAAAATAAGAAGCGCCCGGGATCGCGGTGATTGTTTCTTTTCCGGCATTAATTAAATCCGGATCTTCTTCTCCCGCAAATGGATAAGGGCCGATGCCGAGCAGCCCGTTTTCGGAGTGAAGCATCACATTCACGTCTTGCGGTATAAAGCTAGCAATCATAGTAGGCATACCGATGCCCAGATTGACGTACATGCCATTTTTAATTTCCTGTACAGCACGTTTTACAATTTTAGTGCGGTCGTCACTCATTTACTCATCCCTCCACTTCGTACCGTGAGGCGTTCAATCCGTTTTTGGAGGTTTGCACTTTGCACGATCCGTTGTACATAGATGCCCGGCGTATGAATGTCATCCGGATGAAGCTCGCCTGCCTGCACGATTTCCTCGGCTTCGACGATGGTCACTTTCCCTGCAGTTGCAGCAATCGGGTTAAAATTCCGCGATGTTTTTCGGAAGACCAGGTTGCCAAGCGTATCGGCCTTCCATGCTTTTATAAGAGAAAAATCCCCGACAATACCACGTTCCAATAGATATGTGCGTCCATCAAACACCTTATGTTCCTTACCTTCAGCAACTAACGTGCCTACTCCTGTAGCGGTGTAAAAACCAGGTATTCCCGCGCCGCCAGCACGAATGCGTTCTGCCAGCGTTCCTTGTGGTACTAACTCCACTTCAAGCTCTCCGCTTAAAAATTGTTTCTCAAATGTTTTGTTTTCTCCCACATAGGAAGAAATCATTTTCTTAATTTGCTTATTGGCCAGCAGTAATCCAAGTCCCCAATCATCAACACCACAATTGTTACTGACAACAGTCATACCAGTAGTTCCCTGTTCTTTAAGCGCACCTATCAGATTTTCTGGGATACCACACAGCCCGAACCCTCCTACAATCAGTGTAGCTCCGCTGTGAATATCCTGTATGGCTTCTGTGATTGAAGAAAATAGTTTTTTCATGCTCTCTTCTCCTCCAAGTCATCTTAGGAACATTGCGCGCTACACCTAAATGATTGAGAAACCATTTTTTATTAGGTTAGTAAAAGAAGCAACCTTACTTAACTCATTCAATTCTTCTTTAATCGGTAATTCCAATTGTTTCAATTCAAGTTTAGACGCAGCTAATTCAAGTAACTCTAAACGTAATAGCCAGTCATTGGGAAAAGAATGATTAAGTTCATTATAAATGTCACAAAGCACTTGAATACATTCGTCAGTGAAGGTGTTCTTCTCTCTTATTGTTGCAACTTTCTGATATAGAATTTCTAATTCGGGTAGAGAAGAAGCCGGCTCTTTCATAATTTCAGCTTGCTGTTGGGTTGCACTAAAGTAGGAAGCAGGGTCAGCTGCACCAGGATATGCTGAAACAATCCGCGATCCAACTGCCATATCATAAGTGCCCCATTCCTTCTTAAATAACTCATTTCCATCCAAAGTCACCGTGCAATCCTCGAATGAAATTAAGATTACTTTTTGATTATTTTTTATGATACTTATAATTCGTCCAGAAACGCTTATACCGCTAACGAACAAGATATCAGCGAAGTTTCCTTCTACCATACCCAAATTTTCAAGTGCTTGAGCATCGCACGCTTCTAATGCAATATTTCCTTGCAGCATTCCAATTGGCGTACCAAATCCTTTGGCATGATAGTCTTTTCCATGTCCCTTCAATTGTTGGTTATTTACCGTAAGAGCTGTTTCACCTGTTGTGTTCACATAGATCGCTTCACCGTTCTTATCCTTTACTAGAGCATGGACGATACCCGTTACGCTGATACCAGAATTGAATTCGAAGGTGGCAACAGTTCTCGAGCGCAGTGCCTTCTCTAAACTTTCCGTTCCGCCAACTCGGAATGCCATCGTATTCGCTAAGGATTGGGCGCCCTCCATTAATTCTTCAAAGCTTTTACAGACAAATAATCGAGATTGCATCTCTGTCACAATTTTTGGGCTCTCAATACACGCTTCAACGGAGTACGGCAATTTCTCTACCGCATCTGTAAAGCAATGCTTGCTTTCTCCAACGGAAGATAATAAACCGGCGCCGTAAATTTTCGGATTATTCATGTCCCCTATCAGTCCATATTCAACCGTAGCCCAGAATAAACGGGATACTTTCTCTGCTTCCGACAATCCGATGATCGCATTTTGTTTTTCCTCAACTAATTTTTGGGTAGCCGCTGTTTCTTCAACCGTGGATTTTGGATCCTCCATGACTATCGTTAATTGCCGAAGCGCCTCGAATGCTTCTCCTCTTTCCTTCATGGAAAAAGCTTTTGTGCCGATCGAGCCGATTTTTTGCACATACGACCTATATTCCGGATCAAATAAGATGGGCGCATGCCCTGCCGCTTCATGAATAATGTCTGGGGCAGGTGTGTATTCAATGTTAGTTAATTTTCTGATTTCTGTTGCGATAGGTAAAATTCCGCCCGCCAGCAGTTCATAAAATACAGAGCCTGGGATAAGTCCATTTACAATAACCGCGCCCCATCCAATTTTCGAAAGAGACTCATWCATCTCTGACACTCGAGGTATTTTCTCTGTTGCAATACCTGACTTTAATAGTCCGTCTACAAATGCAGAGTGAGCTTTATGCTGTAAGGCATGATGATTCTGACGCATGACATAACGCCATACGGCATGATCAATGGGTGTATACCTATCATAATGTTGTTCTGCTACATATGGTTTTAAATGAGTCGGGATCATTTTCATTTCATCTACTCCCTCTTCTTACTCATTTCGCGCTCTTCTATGGCGTGTCCACTTTGCTGCGGCTTCCTGTCTATTTTTGAACCCAACTGTATGGATAATTTGGATCCTCTAATTGTGCAGCGCCTTTCACCACACGTAAAGGACGGAAGGTATCAATCATAACCGCTAACTCTAAAGTCTCTTTTTTACCGATGCTGGCTTCAATTTTTCCAGGATGCGGTCCATGAGGTATTCCTGACGGATGCAAGGTAATCGAGCCTTCCTTAACGCCTTTGCGGCTCATAAAATTGCCTTCGACATAGTAGAGCACTTCATCACTATCCACATTGCTATGAAAATAGGGAGACGGAATGGATTCCGGATGGTAATCAAACAATCTCGGAACAAACGAGCAGATGACAAAGTTATTCCCTTCAAATGTTTGGTGAATGGGTGGCGGCATGTGAATTCGACCTGTAATCGGTTCAAAATCTCCGATGTTGAAAATATAAGGGTACAAATATCCGTCCCAACCTACGACGTTAAATGGATGATAGTTGTAGGTATGAGAGTGCAAATACCCTCTGGTTTTGGTTCTTACCTCAAATTCGCCGACATCCGTATGGGTTTCCAAAGTTTCGGGGAGCCGAATATCTCTCTCACAGAAAGGGCTATGCTCCAGGAGCTGTCCATGCTCGTTCCGGTAGCGCTTCGGTGTGCTTATCCAACTATTTGTTTCTATGCTTAAAAATCTTGATTCACCTGGCTCCGGAACGATTCGATAAATCGTGCCTACTGGTATCACGATATAGTCCCCTGGACGGTAGCTGAGTTTACCAAACATAGACTCAACTTTTCCYGTCCCTCGATGAACAAACAACAATTCATCCCCGTCTCCGTTACGGTAATAATAATCCATGGTTTGCGTCGGATTGGAGACGGATATTAAAATATCTTCATTTCCAAGCATGTAGTGCCTGCCGTTTATCGCATCTCCTGTATCTAAGTACTGTCCTGTCAGGAAGTGCCTGCATGTCAACGCTCCTTGTTCTTCAAACTCTAACTTGAAGTGAGCATAGATATCGGCTTTAACGATGTCCGTCGGAGCGGAATGATGATAAAGAATAGACTGTATGCCCGAAAAACCCTTCGTACCCATGACCTGTTCCCTGTACAAAGAACCATCTGGTTTCTTGAACTGCGTGTGTCTTTTTTTGGGGATTTCACCCATACGGTGATAAAAAGGCATGTTACCTTCCTCCTAAGAGTTTTCGCAAGAAAACTTGCTTCGTAAGCATTAGCTTAGAACGGCCGGCAGCACACGGCCGGTCACCTCTCCGAAGCCGACTCTGTAGCCGTCTCCCTGACACCAGCCGGTGATCGTTAAACAGTCGCCATCCTCCAGCCAAGAACGTTCATCGCCATTATCCAAAGATAGCGGCTCACTGCCACGCCATGTCAATTCCAACATGCTGCCTCGCGAATCCTTCTCAGGGCCGCTAATCGTCCCGGAAGCCAACAAATCCCCGGGCCGTAAATTGCAGCCGCCTATCGTATGATGAGCGATCTGCTGTGCCATCGTCCAATACAAATAGCTGAAGTTGCTGGCTGAGATACGGTCTGGTCGCTTCATGGAATCGCTCTGCAAATAAACCTCTAACTGGATATTGAAAGAACCCGGAGTGCTCTGCCGCAAATATGGAAGCGGTTCTGGATCCTGCTTCGGAGCAGGAACGCGAAATGGTTCCAATGCTTCAAGAGGAACGACCCATGGGGATATGGAGGTAGCGAAATTTTTAGCCAGAAATGGTCCTAGCGGCTGGTATTCCCATGATTGGACATCCCGCGCGCTCCAATCATTTACGAGTACAAGCCCAAATATATAATCTTCGGCTTCTTCTATCGAGATCGGCAGACCTTGTTCATTTCCTGTTCCTATCAGACAGCCCACTTCCAATTCGAAGTCCAGCTGACGGCTCAATCCGAAGATAGGCGCAGCCGAGTCCTGCGGCTTCATCTGTCCTTGCGGGCGATGAACATCCGTGCCGCTAATAACTATGGAGCTGGCTCTCCCGTGATAACCCACGGGCAGATGCAGCCAATTCGGCATAAGCGCATTCTCCTTACCACGGAACATGCTGCCAACATTAGTTGCATGATCTTTTGAAGCATAGAAGTCCGTATAATCGCCTACCTCAACAGGCAGCAGCAACTCTACTTCGTTTTGAAAATAGATGGCTGTGGCACGTAGTCCTTTATTATCACGTAATGCGGGTTCTTCCTCATCCAGCAGCCGCCCAATAGTTGAACGAAGCTCCTTCCAAACTGGACGGCTAAAAGACATTAACGCATTCAACGACGGTTGACTAAAAATGTTTTTACCGGACACTGCCGTCTGGTCAAAACAGCCAGCGCTGTCTAACTGGGCCAGATCCAGCACATAATTCCCGATCGCAACGCCGATTCGCGGTAGTCCGCCTTTAAGGGGACGGAATACACCATATGGCAGGTTTTGTATAGGAAAATGCGAATCCGGCTCCACTTCAATAAAAGAACGGACCATGCGATCAACTCCTCTGCCCCAGTAATTGAAATTCTCGCATCTCGTCACGCGGTTCGTCGAAGCTGCAGCTCCCAAAAGAGCTTAATTCCTTATTGCGAACGGCCAGGATTTCACAAGAAGTCATAGAGAGATGCCTCCAATGCAAGCCTTCACTTGAAAATTTGAAACTTTCCGGATGCTCATCTTCAATGATTTCCGCGATTTTCTGAATCTCCAACTTGTGCGAGTTAGCCAGTAATCCCGCAAAAAACACATTAAGAAATCCATGCATCTTCGTCTTTACATCAATGCGGTACATGCGAACAGGATGATGCAGCCCTGCTGTAAATTTAAGCGGGAGATCTCTGTCTCTGCACCCTTCCAGAACAAGGGCAACCTGATTAGCTGTAGGAAATGCTTCGGCCGTAACGCCTCCGGTTCTTAGTTTAATACCAAGTCTCGATCCGCTTGTTTCATTATATGCGGCAATTTCATTTAAACCAGCAATCATACTTGTTTTCCAATCTGCATTTAACTCATGTGTCAATTCGCAAAATATTTGCAACCCAAGCTTGGATGCTCCTCTTCCGATCGACTCTAGAAGTTGATCTTGTAAGGAATTCGGAGGTAACGGCAATTCGAGTACATCAATCCGGGCTGCTGCTTGATATTGATCCCTAAACGATTGAAT
>NZ_JBFUHL010000109.1:0-8605 GCF_056402415.1 Paenibacillus sp. P4_A9 | reverse complement strand
CGATGAATTAGACCGGGATTGAATTGAATACTTTCAAAGGAATCCGAAAAATTAACCACTTTGCCGCCAGACAACGTGCAGAATTGAGGGAACTCCGAGATGGCTTTCACCTTTTCATCCGAAAGAAGCGAAATTCTTCCGTGCGTAATCTCTTTCAATAATTCAGCGAAATACACAAACCATGAGAAACCGAACGACCAATACGTAGGTCCTTCAGGTGTTGCCCCTTCCTCATCAAAGCCCGAGAGGTAACCGCGAAGCACGCCAATTACTCGCCAGAGCATGCCGGCCAGCTTCTCCCTGTCCTCAACTAAATAGATGGCTGCCGCTCCAATACTTGATGCGCACACGGCAGGCCAATTATTTGTTTTCAGCTCCCAGTTTTGCGGAAGTGGACTATGGAAATAGACTTGAAAAATACGTCGTTCGATTTCCTCCTTCACGCGATGTACGACCCATGGATGTAAGCGATCTCCATGCAGGCTGAYAGCTTCTGCTAGATGACATGCGCTGTACGCTGCAAACAGATCCACGGTTTCACGAGGCGGAACTGGCTGATCCCAGATACCATTTGGATAATCGTTATGATATAACCCCACATGCTCAGGCAATACCCACGTATATTCATTGCACACGCTCCACATCGTATTGTTCAGACCCGTCATCCATTCTGTTCGATCCTCCGTCATGGCAAGCATGCTGAACGTGTGGATTCCGGCAAACAGATGTCTGAACTTGGATCCAAATTTATTGACATCACCCGTATCGCCAAATACGGTGAATTCAGAGAACTGCGGAGATCGAGCAGGCTCTTGGATTAATTGTGCTGCTTGTTCTTCCAACTTGGCCCAATAATCAGCATACTTTCTATCCGCTCTTGCCTTCCTCCACCGTTCCGGAGACTTTGTTTCTGCAAATAGGGAACGAGGTAAGTGCTGCGTCTCCTCCAAAGCATTCTTAAGCTGTCGAAATGTTAATTGATTAAGCATAGTTACCTCTTCTCTCCTTATTCACAACGATAGCAGACTAGCCCTGTATTGACAGCATGACAATGACGGATGGACTCTTCGGCTGATTGACGCTCATTTCCCCAAAGAATGCTGTACTTGAACTCATAAAATCCGCCCAATGTAGCTTTGAAGTTGGTTTCCCAGTAATTTGTCATGGTCCAGGCGTAGGGCAAATGAGGCCCTTTGGCTAAGTCCGGATGTCCCTGAAGCAATATCCGATGATGTTCTATTGGTCCCGTTTGCAGAAGCGGTGTATCTGGCATAGCGACTGCCACCCAATTATTTTTCCCCGTAAAACAGAACCCTTCTTGTATGCAATAAAAATCTGTTCCTGTTCCAGGCAGTTGTTGTTCATGCGGCTTTACGACGATGCCTGTCTTCTCGACCCACAGTTCTTCCCCGCCAAACGGCAGCGAAATATACAGATTTTCGGGTTCCCACACACTATCTTTATGCAATCGAACGGATACATCCACTCTCGATGAGTTGGCGTAGGCAGTTAGATGAACAGCGTAATAGCTGGTGCCCGCGACCTTATATGCCAATTCCACAGTCGCAAATAACGAACCCTTATAAATGATCTTCGAGCCGATTAATTGCCCTGCGGAAATAACTGCATGATTCCCTTTACGATTCCGTCCAGTCGCTCTCCGTACTGGAATCATATCTTCATGGCTGTTGACAGATGTAACGTCATAGACGGGAGTGAATGGAGCATGCTTCAGATCGGCACGCAACAAATCATTACCGGACCGTTTATCCAGCCACCTGACGATGCCTTCACCTTGTTTCCATTCAATTCGCACGAATGGCGTTTCCAACAGCGATCCGTCAAGCAATATCGCATTTTCGTTCGCATATGGGCCATGCAGTTCAACGATCGGAGCGATGTCTACTACGCGATCCGAGCCCATCAGTTGAAAACTTGAAGTGGCTGCCTTGGACATGTCTGCTGGCTTCGGAATAAGCTCAAGATGCTTTTCTTCCCCAACCTTCATTGGAAGCTCCACAACTACGACATTTCCTCGACTAGCCAAAATCACTTGATGTTGATAAATTTCGCCTGTGTGAACATCCTTAACTTCAAGACCTTTCGCAATGAGAGAATACTCCCAAAAGTCAACATACAATTGAGCATAATCCCTTGTATCCACATCTGATGTATTGATCACCCGATATCGCATCGGTCGCTCAGGGTAGAGCAGCGCTTCCCCCCGGACTTCAAATACATCATCATATAAGGTCATGATGGCTTGATGGGCCTGCGTCGCCATTCCTTCTTTTCTAGCACCTAATTGAAGCACCATATTATTCCACGGTTCTCCAATGGAGGTTGAATAACCCCACGTATGCTCCGCATACAACGTCAATAACCGTTCCGCTTGGGCAATTCGGTCAGCGGTCGCAATCTCACCCGTCGGATCAAGTCGCTTGATTACTTGCAGTTTGCGTTGCGCATCGCGGAATAACTGTGTATATAGCGGAGTGGATGCAACGCCGTCAGACCACCAATCTGGCCAATCGCCTTCATATTCCGGTATGGAGTCAGCTTCCTGTTTCACTCTTTCGAAGAACGGCGTAAGTGTCGTCAATTCCAGTTCAATCTCGTCACCGTATTGCTCATTCCACTCACGGATATAATCCATGAGTACCCCATTAGGTGATGCGTTGTCCGTCATCAAGCCGGATACCATCATCGGTACGAACGTATAAGGATAACCCTCGTCTTCCAAATTGCGTAAATAACGGAACAGCCTCGCGGTACTGATTTCTTTATGGTTTTCCATAATGGCAGCATCGACATTAAACTCGTCAGTCATGACATAGGTGCCTAACGCTTTAGGCATGAGTCCTAGCTCATTGCCCATATGGTAGTATTCATTATTCCAGACAAGTAAGCGATCCCCCTTCGGAGTCTTCCACCAGAATGGCATCTGCTTGCGACCGAGAGGGAATATGCCATGGTGCGGATGGATACAGGTGAGAAAATGTTCGATCCCTGCATCTGCCATCGTTTGCGCATAACCCCAACTTAAGCCGTTAATATCAGCAATCATAGCTGACTTGACTGGAACTCCAATTGATTGGCCATAGGCTACAGGACGATTAATCATGGATTTCAGAACATCGCCTGAGATCAGTTCAGTTAGATTCAAATACGTGCCGGAAAGCTCGATATCCCCCTTGCGGATGGCATCTTCAAAGGTTTTGATTTCATCCTCGGTTGCAATGGCTAGAAACTTCTCAACCTGCCAGAAGGTTTCGCAAACCCATCGGAACCCGTTCCATTCGGCACGTTTGCCCGAACTAATATCTTTCAAAATCCGAACAGCTTGCCGAATGAAATCGCCATGAAAGCGTTCAATCTTCTCTTGTCTCTCTGTATAACCGATATCGGTGTGTGAATGATGAATAACGTACATCTTCCATTTTCTCGTGAGTTTATTTAACATTTGCATTTCCTCCTAGTCTAATCGTTAGCGATATGGTGGATACGGTATACTCAAGGCGACGATAATCGCCTGAGGTCGGTTTTTGACTGATACTGATCGATCAAAGTATCAAGCTGTTGACTCATCTTGATAACAGGTGGATGTAGTAGGTTAAATTTATTCTCCTTAACGACTTGTACTAATTGAAGTCGTAACTGCTCTATTTGTTCTAGTAGCTCTTCAATATTCATCTTGAAACTCCGTTCTAAGTTGGTTTTTATTCCCGACTGATCGTGTGAATTGATATTTAGTTAATAAGCAATCTCAAATCGGAAATGACATATAATGGACTCGCTCATTTCTTTACGAGTTAGTAGCAAGCGATAAAACATTCTTTCGGTGGCAGGATGCGCTACCGTCAATTGTTCTTCCACTTCAACCTGCCACTCGTTTGCTTCAAACGACATCATAACTGCTCCAATCGAGACTTGGCCCGGCCCCTTCTGCTGCGGCTCAACACCGCAAATGAATACTTCTTGGAAAGAGGAAGCTGGTTCATGCAACACGACTTGGTCTGTCAGAATAAGCTGCGAGTTTTCGTTCTCTGGTCGGCGCCAAAAGAACTGCCGAGTAAATCGCTGTAAAGAGGGGCACTCATAAGCTGCCGATAAATCCAGCTCAAAATGCAGCTCGTCTTCGGTTATGTTTTGATTTACGATTTCTGTCTTGTACTTTTGGCCAAAGCCTTGTCTGCAACCGTTAATTATCGGCACAGAATGTCCATGAGAACCTGGTTGAATCATTTCATACCGATGTTCGGGCTGGAAATACTGCCTGGTATACACGCCAATGCCAATATCAGCGAGCACATTAACTCCGCCTACATGCAGAATGAAATGCCCCAAATCATTATGATTGTGCGGTTCTTGGTTATGACCGCCCTTCGCTGCGAATGCTGCTAAACTCCCATTCGTCTGCCGAACCTTCGAAATTACCCACTGATTCCCAGTGAAAATCCGCTCCTCCACCCTCTTTTGCTCTTCGGCAGCAGGAGCTGCTACAGCAGCGGGTTGATCCGACGACCAAAGCAATAGTCTTGTCGCTTCAACCCAAGAAGCCCGAAGTTGGTTGAAATGAAACGCTTCTGGCGGTAAGTTAACGGATGGGAATGTTTGGCGCAAACGATGAAAAAGCCCGGTATAGAAACGAATATCTTCAGCGGCGTCGGAGAAATTGACTACCTTGCCGTTCGACAGCATGCAGTAATGCGGGAATTTCGCAATCTTCTCTATTTTAGGCTCAGCAAGCAGATTGATGCGTCCGCCAGTGCGCTCCTTCAGCAATTCGGCAAAAAATACAAGGTGCGCAAAACCAAACTGCCAGTATACCGGACCTTCAGGAGTCGCTCCCTCCTCGTCAAAACCTGATACATATTGGCGCAAAGCGCCAATTACGCGCCATAGCATGCCACCAAGCCGTTCGCTGTCCTGAGTTAAATAAATTGCTGCGGCGCCGATGCCGCTTGAGCAAACCGCTGGCCAGTTATTCGTTTTCAACTCCCAGTTTTGCGGAACAGGATCATGGAAGTAAACCTGAAAGATGCGGCGCTCGATCTCCGCCTTGGCACGAAAGACTACCCAAGGGTGCAGACGGTGACCTATATGGTAGATGATTTCTGCCAGTGCGAATCCGATTCCAGATGCCTGCAGATCGATCGTTTCACGGGGCGGAACCGGCTGATCCCAAATTCCTTTCGGATATTCATTGACATACAGCCCGGCATGTACGGGCGGTACCCAGGAGTATTCATTGCACACGGACCAAATCGCATTCTCAAGCCCCTTTATCCATTCTGGATTGTCGTCCGTCATGGCAAGCAAGCTGAAAGTGTTCAGCCCCGCATACAGCTGACCACGTATATTCTCAAAGTTAATATTGTCACCCGTCTCACCGAATACGATATAATCAGAAAATCGAGGTAAATGAGCTGGATTCTCTTGGATACGTGCAGCCTGTTCCTCAAGTCCTTCCCAGAACGATGAATAGCGTTCGTCTTTTCTAAGCTGCATCCACCGTTCGGTGGATGCGGCTTCTGGGAACAGCTTGTGCGCTTCAGGCTGTGATTGTTCCAAAGCATTTTTCAATTCGCGGAGCGTTAATGTACTAAGCATGAATAAGATCATTCCTTTGCTATTTTTGTGCGGATTATATCGTCCGGTAAGCGACGGTACCTGTGTTAATAGCCTGGCAATTCTCGAGTGGACGTACATGGTGAAACAAACGCGATCAGCGCCTTAGCCCCTGATCACGTTTGCAGAAGTAGAAAGTAAGCTTACTACTGAGGAGATAACCGCTTTCCTTGAAGAAGGCGGTTATCTCGCATAAGCATTTGGAATTAATGCACCGTAATTGTCGAACAATTTATTTTTTTCTTATTACTTGCCGGATTGATCATGAGGGACTGTGACAGTAACAGATTCAACCGTTTTGTTGCCAGCTTTGTCAGTTGCCGTGTACGTAATGGTATAGATGCGCGACTTCTCCGCACGCAAGCTAAAGGAAGTGGCCGCTGTGCCGAAATTGGCCTGGATATCGCCTTGACCGCTATCTGGTTGATTGCTCGTGATGGAGGTTAATACCACGGATTCAACGCCCGATGTAGCATCACTAGAATTCAACGAGGCATTGATCGTCACCATTTTATGATTAGCTGGCCAAATCGACGTCTTATCTAACTGGACGGAAAGCGCTGGAGCTGTCTTGTCAACTTTAAATACGACCGTTTTGATACCCTCTACATTGCCTGCCTGATCCTTACTGCGGTATCCGAACTCATAAGTACCGTCACCGAAAATTGGAATGGAACCGGTGTAAACGATCCATTCTTCACCGCCATTCACTTGGTACTCCGTTGTTACGGAGCCTCCGTAAACGCTGGCGCTTACAGATAAGCTTACGGTCACATCCGTCGTGTACCAGCTGTTCGTGCCATTAGGCGCAGCCGGACTTAACGTTGCGGTGGTTACTGGAGCTATTTTATAAATGTTGCTTACCGTAATGCTGGTTACATTCGATTCATTTCTTACTTCATCAGTTCCTCGTGCATACACGGTATCATTGTCGGAAACAACCACTGGACCGGTGTATGCTGTCCACTCGCCGCTTGCTCCCACTTTATATTCCATCAACGAAGCGTCTGCCGGGTAGCTGATCATTACGGTGACGCCTTGGTTGGTCGGCGCTGTTGTATCTACAGCCAAGGTTGCATTGATAGGTGCTATGTGATCGATATTGCTGACCGTGTAGTTAGTCTCATTCGATACATTGCCCGCAGCATCCGTTCCTCTTGCATAAACCGTGCTGTTTTCGGAGATAACCACTGGAGCGCCGTATGCCGTCCATTCGCCGTTTTCTCCTACTTTGTATTCCTTCACCATCGCATCGTCCGGATAGCTGATCGTTACGTTAACGTTCTTATTGGTTGGTGCTGTAATGTCAGCTGACACCACGGCTTCGAGCGGTGCAATGCCATCTGGCGTTCCAATGGCTTCATTGGAACTACGGCTTTCTCCAACTGAATTGTAAGCGCTTATCGCGAAATAATAGGCGGTTCCATTTTGAAGTCCCTCTATGGTAGTGCTGCTTACATCACCAACAGGAACCGTTGACGTGTATACGCCGCTTGCTGTTCCATACTTGACTTTGTATCCAGTTGCTCCGAAAACGCTGGTCCAATTCAAGGTTAGCTTTCCGTTACCGGCTGTGATATTGCTCTGAGTCGGTGCTGTTGGAAGATCCTTGATGGAGATGTCATCAAAATATCCCGTAAAATTATTGGACTGCCAAAAATCTCCGATAGCGATGCGATTGAAGCTCGTTACACCAGTCGGTGAGGCAATGAGCACTCCATCGATATACATATCGAGTTTGGTACCTGACGTGTAATCAAACTTAAATTCGTGCCAGCCGGTCGTACGGGTCACACTAGTGGCTGTATAGGTACCTCCGACACGAATTGAATATTTGGTTGTGGAAGTCGGCGTATTGACAAAGATACCTCTGGCATTAACACTGTCGTCCACAAAAGCACCAATCTGCCAACTCTTTGCGGTATCTGTATCGTAGAACCACATGGAGACGACTTTATTTTGAGGAGTTTCAAAGTTTTGCTGTAACGCATCCTGGTCTTCATTGACTAAGTAGCTATTGGAGCCAGAACGAGCTTGAGTGGAACTCAGCGATGGCGTACCATACACCTTCACCCAGTTACTTAATCCGTTCTCAAAGTTCTCAAGAAAGACTGCAGACTCAACATTTACAATAAAGCTTCCGGTCACTGTGTTGTTGTCACTATCTGTGACAGAGCAATTTACAGTAGTCAGGCCAATTGGGAAGATCGAGCCAGATTGAACAGATGTTGTTACAGTCAATGGACCATCTTTTTTGTCATAGGCACTGACTGTAAAGTTTACAACAGCATTGGGAGCAGTTGTTGCCACTGTAAGATTGCTCGGCAATGTAAGTCTTGGCTTCTCATCATCCGCCCACTCTGTTATACGCACATCATCGAAAAATGCCGTGGATGCTTTGCTATCCGCTGTCCAATCACCCATTGCAATCAAATTGAAGCCCGTTATTGCATTCGTTGATGCCACAAGGATATTATCAATATACATAACCAAGCCCTGGCCGGATGAGTAATCCCATCTCAGATCGTGCCATCCTTGTGATCTTGCAACTGAAGATACAGCCCATGAAGCATTGCCAAGCTTAAATGAATAATTAGCCGTTGAAGTTCCCGTCATGACGCCTAATCCATACATAGTGTTAACATCGCTCCAGGTGTTATTATCAACACGAGCAACAGCAGTCTTGGCTGTAGCCATATCATCGTAGAACTGTAGAGACGCAGTCTTGTTATAGCTTGTAGGGAATACCTTGTAGATCACATCCCTGTCCTCATTTACTTCATAGCTTCCGCTGCCTTCCAAGAATGTGGTTGTGTTTACCTTCGGAGTACCCAATGCACTTCCAGTTCCTGTTGTCCAGTTTTCCCAAAAAACATCATCCAAGCCATCCTTGTATAAATATCCGGTTGGATATACTGGACCCGATACTTTCTCAGCAACCYCGAAACCATCTACAAAGGCATAGTAATTACCG
>NZ_JBFUHL010000108.1:0-9593 GCF_056402415.1 Paenibacillus sp. P4_A9 | reverse complement strand
ACTATGTACTCTTCATCAATTTTTTTAGTCATAAGTCAAACTCCCCTTTCATGCTCTTCGTCAATTTTTTCTGAAGTAATGCTAATGACCTGTGGTAATCAACTTTAACCTTTGATTCAGAGCAATTTAAGATTTTGGCAGTTTCTTTTATCGACAACTCGTTAATAGCTCGTAAAATAAATACTGATCTATAATTAGGTTTTAATTTGGTTAAAGAATCTTGAATAGTTTTATAAGTTTCTTTTGCTTCTAAATTTTCTTGTGGCAATCCTGTGTTAGAAATCATTTTGGTGAAAAAATTATCATTAAATAATGAGTAAAACCTTTTTCGCCTATAATGATCAATAGCTACGTGCTTAGCAATTGATAAAATCCATGATCTTAATTGAAAATTTTGCTTAAATGTAGTAATTGATTTAATAACTTGTATAAACACCTCGTGTGTTAAATCTTCTGCGTCACTTTTATTACCTGTAAAGCAAATTAAAAATCCATAAACCGATTTATAATGTTCTTCATAAATCGTATCTATGGTAAGATCTAGATCTATCTTCCCATCCTTCAAAAAACTATAACTAACAGTCTCTGTCTTCATTCAGCTCGTCACCTCCATTTGATTTTCAGTTATACATTCGAATAAGCGCACTAGAAAGTTACAAAAATTTTCCAGATAGAAAAGCAGCCGAATGACTAATCGGCTGCCTATTTTGTATATTGGAAGAACCGTTCTTTTTATCGATACATTACAAAATTAATTCGCTAGGAGATTCTGTTTCCCTTTTTTTGTAATTAGAAATGGAAATATGTTACTCATCAAAAAGATGAATATATACAATAATCCGCGTATTAGCCAAAATGAATACGCGGACCCCGAGTACAAGTGTCACTCACTCTTGAAGCTTTCGAATTGATTTTTCAACCAGTTCTGATTTTGATTTGCAATATATTGTTCCATTCGGATCAGTAAGTCAACTAATTCGATCTTAGTCAGTTGCATGTACCGCTGCCTGACGCGAGCTAAGTCCCTATCCTGCTTTATTTGCTTAAACGAATCCAGATCACTTTCAATGGGAACTCTAGAGCTCTTACGCGGCTTATAAACCTTTGCTGTAATGTGCTCTGAAAAATATGCATGCAGTTCTTTATTCTTACGAATAGTGTGAATTGAATCCAATATTTTGTGGATTCAATGTCTCAATTTTTGAAAACAAAAAAACGCAAGACACCTTGCGTTTCGTCCAACAGAACTCTATTTCTTCCTCTTCACTCGTATCATCATACTTTGATAATCCCCTCGCAGCGTCAACGGAACGCCGAGGTTCATAAGGGTCGAGCCATGACGAACGAGGGCATCTCCATCTTCAATCTGTACCTCATAGGACGCCTGGGGCTCAAGCCCCTGCAGCCGCAAGCTCCGAACTTCGGAGCCAAAATGCTGGGATTGCAAAAATGCAAAAACAACAGCCTCACGTTCATCATCACTTAGATACTGATAAGCCGCCAAATTCGCATCCCTCAACGAGGATAGCCGATATAGGCTGCCGTTCATTATCATCGGCCTGATCTCTTTGTACAGCTCCACAAAGCGCTTCGCTTCTTCTATTTCCTCTACTGACCATTTGCTGATATTCGCACCGATGCCCAGACCGCCCATCATCGCGCTGTGGAATCGGTACGATAAAGGGAGGCTCCTGCCGTTAAAGCCATGCGGTGACTCTGTCACCCAACACATCATGACAGCCGGACTGTAAGCGTATGAGAATCCCTCTTGAATCGCTAACCGGTCACGCGCATCGGTGTTATCACTAATCCAAGCTTGATCTGCATATCGCAAAATGCCAAGATCAATTCTCGCGCCGCCGCCTGCGCACGTCTCGAATTCTACATGGGGGAATCGTTCGCGAAGCTCAGCCCATATGGCGTAAAGGTGATCCACATGCTTGATCCACATGGAGGCCCCTGCATCCCCAGAAACCGAAGTACCTGGCTCTGTCACGGTCCGGTTCATATCCCATTTGATAAAATCATACTTCGTCAGTAAGGTCGTCATGAAATCGAGAACGAAATGCTTCACTTCGGGCAGTCCTAAATTCAACAGCAATTGATTGCGTAATTGCGTTCCTTCGCGCGTTGGGAAGTGATACACCCATTCCGGATGCGATCGATACAAGTCACTGTCCGGATTKACCGACTCTGGCTCTACCCATAGTCCAAACTCCATCCCCAGTCCCTTTACGTGCTCGATCAGCTCTTCTAGTCCATTGGGGAACTTCTCCGCATTGACATACCAATCGCCTAACCCTGCTCTGTCACTATGGCGCTGACCAAACCAGCCGTCGTCCACGACGAATCGCTCTACGCCCAGACGAGCTGCCTGCCGTGCCAGCTCCTTCTGCCCTTCCACAGTTACGGCGAATTCGGTCGCCTCCCAGGAATTGTACAGCACTTTGCGTAGCTTGCTTGTTGGCAGCACGTAATCCTTTTCGTATTGATGCAGGTTGCGGCTCATTTGACCGAAACCGCCCGACGTGAATCCGCCGACGAATACAGGCGAAGCATATACATCCCCGGGCGCCAGCACGAAGGAGCTGTCAAAATCGTTCACACCGCCGACGATTCGCACATGGCCGAACGTCGTCTTCTCCGCAACGATTTTCCAGTTTCCGCTCCAGCCAAGCGCGCCGAACCACACATTACCGGATACTTCGTCCGCCTTCCCGTTGTCCATTGCAAACCAAGGATTAGCGTGTGGACCGGTGAAGCCTCTGCGCGATTCAAGCACCTTTTTTCCCTCGGATAAAACTGTCGATCTTAGTTGGTACTCACCAGCCCACCGGCCTGTCACATGCGTCATTCGGTAATCAGACAGGCCCTGTACCGTCCAGACAGCCGCCATGACCTGCTCAATGCGAACCGACTCTGTTAGCCCATTGTGTATCTGCACATAACGTTCAATCAGATCGTATGAAGGAATCGCTTTGTAATGAACTTCAACACTTACCGGGTAATACGCATCCGCCATTCGCAGTATGAGCTCATTTTCACCTTCGATTCGGTAGCCCTCATACCTCAGCTTCAAGTCCCGTACACCATCAGCAAATGAAATCTTTAACGCTGGTTCGGCATAGTTACAACCGCCCCAGCCACCGTACTCTTCCGTCTCCCGATCGATTTCGGCATCGAAGGAGCTATGTAACCTGCTACCCAGTAAATAGCCGCATTCCGCAGCCTCGATGTGAGCTCCCCAATACAGATGCTGAATGGTACCTTTGTCGTTGATCCCAAACACATACGATGATGCATCGGTACGGATTTCAAAGATGTTTTCTTTATCCAAATACGTTACAGACACCTAAGTCGTCCCCCTCGGATCTAACCCTTGATCGCTCCAGCGGCAATCCCTTTAATGATGAATCTCTGCATGAACAAGAAAAAGATGATGATCGGAATCATGCCCATAACCGCATAGGCGAAAGCAAGATTCAAGTCGCTGCTGTATTGACCGAAGAAAAAGTACTGTTGCAGCGGGATTGTACGATAATTTTTGTCCTGCAAATAAAGCAGCGGAAGTAGGAAGTCATTCCAAATGTACAGCGCATTAAGTACGAGCACTGTCGCCGTTACCGGCTTTAGCAAAGGCATCACAACACGAATGAAAATCCCCGGTGTAGAACAGCCGTCAATCCTTGCCGCCTCTTCGATTTCACGCGAAATGCCTTTCACAAAACCAGTGTAAAAGAGCACGCCCATCTGTACACCGAAACCACCGTAGATCAACGCCAGTCCCCAATGCGAATTCACGAGATGAAATGATTTACCAATTTGGTATAACGGCAGCATAATGACTTGAAAAGGGACCATCATGCCCGAGAGAAACAGGATGAATATGAAGTTATAAAACGGTTTATTCCTGCGTGCAATCGCATAACCAGACAGTGCAGAAGCGAAGATAATCAACGCGACGGAGATGACCGTTACAATTAAGCTGTTAATCAGCGCAGCGGGATATTTGGATGTGTTCCATGCATGCGTATAATTGTCAAAGTTCAAACTCATCGGCAATGAATAGAAGGAATCGAAGGTTTGCTTGGCTGTTTTGAGCGACATGAGCAATGCGACATACATCGGAAATACGAAAAGGACAGCTAGAGCTGCTACTGCAACGAACGTGCTGATACGTATTATTTTCATTACATTTCCACTTCCCGTCTTCTGAAAATGGATAATTGAACAATGGTCACGATGACCAGAATGACAAAGAAAATCATCGATAAGGCCATACCATAGCCCGCCTTAAAGGAGTTGAAGGCTGTTTTGTAGATGAAGGTCGTAATAACCTCCGTCGCAAAGCCAGGTCCTCCTTGGGTAGTTACCCAAACCAGATCAAACACTTTGAGCGAGCCTGTCAATACGAGCAGAAGATTAATCGTAATCGAAGGCGCAAGCAGTGGTAATGTCACATGCCAGAACGCTCGCCCGGCACCGGCTCCATCCATTTTGGCACTCTCCACAAGTTCACTCGGAATGCCTTGTAAACCAGCGATATAAATAATCATTGGCGCGCCTACGCCTTGCCATAGGGCTACTAGAATCAATCCGAACAACGCATGATCGGGATTGCCAAGCGGACTTGTCACATCTAGCCCAAACATATTCAGCAGCTTAGGAAACCCTGTGCTGAAATTATATTTCCAAATAAATCCAGATAAGACGATAGAGAGAATGCTCGGTAGAAAGAAAATCGTCCGAAACAAATTTTTAAATTTCAAGTAAGAGTCCAGAAGCAAGGCCAGCAAAAGAGATAGAACATTAACGAGTATCATTAATATAAAGGCATATTTAAACGTATTTCCAAGTGCGGCCCATACGTCCGAATCTTGAAAAGCATGCACGTAATTTTCCCACCAAATATACGTCAGCTTGCGTGAAACTCCGTCCCAACTCGTGAAAGAATATCGCGCTCCCATCGCAAATGGGATAAGAACTGCCAACGTAAATAACAGAATACCCGGAATAAGGAACAGCACATACCAGAACTCACCACGGATCATTCGTTTCATATTTCCCATAGGTTATTCCCTTTCTGATGAATAACGGCATAGGCAGTTGCCTATGCCGTTATAAACGCTGTCGTTATTTGTGGTTTTTGCCAACCCAGTCATCCAGGTCCTTAATGATTTGATCAGGTGTTGCTTTCTTGAAAAACACCTTTTGAACATATTGCGTAAATTGAGAGTTCCAATCAATCGTCGTCGTGATGAAGGATTGCGAATCGTACGTAAGTCCTTTATCGAAATAAGGCTTAAGATCATTAACCGCTGGAGCAATGTCCGTTGACGCGCCTTTGACAAAGCTGAGCGAGTTAATATTTTTCACCCATGCATCTCCAYCCTCTTTGCTGGCCATGAAAGCAAGGAATTTCAATGCGGCCTCTTTATTCGCTGACTTACTGTTCACGGCAAGAGATGCATCTGGATTAAATTCTAGCTTGTTCAAGCTTTCGTCATTGCTGAATGGATACGGGAAGTAGCCCATGCCTGTGTTATACAAATCTGGATTTTTCTTTTGAATATCCGCTAAAGGCCAAGTGCCCATGTACATCATACCCACATCGCCTTTGGAGAAGAGATCAACAACACCATTGTAATCGACACCAAGTTGGTCCTTGTTACCGAGGTCAAACAAATCTTGCGCATGTGCGATAACTGTTTTGGAGGCAGGGTTGTCAGCAAACTTCGCCGTACCCTTTTCCACTTTGGAGAAAAAGTCTGCTTGTTTCTCTACAAGGGCTGTGTTACTTGGCAGGTCTCTGCTCAACCACATGCCTAGTGTCCAGTTATCTTTCCACCCTAGGGCGAAAGGAGTTTTGCCCGCATCTTTAATCTTTTTGGCTGCTGTGATCATCGCATCGTAAGTTCTAGGAACCTGGAGCCCTAGATCACTGAATATTTTTTTGTTATAGAAAACAGCAATCGGCGTGGCATTAACGGGCATGATATAGTTTTTCCCGTCGGTTGCTTGCGCTTTCAATACGCCCGGATCGAAGTTGGACATGAAATCCTTCCCTGTCAAATCTTCAAGATATCCGCCATCATGCAGCAATTTCGTTTGGCTGCCTGCATTTAACGTAAACACGTCCACGATGTCACCGCTAGCCATTTTTGTTTTCAACAAAGTGTAGTAATCATCATATTTAACAGGCTGTACCTCGACCTTGATGTTGGGGTTTTGCTTTTCGAACTGCTCAATGATTTTGGCTACACCGTCCGTGACATCACTTTTAAAATGCATGAAGGAAATCGTAACCGGCTTCTCTACCTTTGCCGTTGCCGTAGCCGCCGGCTTGCTGTCGCTGCTCGCAGCGGGCGTTGTTGTTGTACTTGCCGTATCACTGTTGCTGCCACAGGCTGATAATAATAGGGCCACCATCGTTGCGGAAAGACCTACACTTGCAAACTTTTTCATATCTTTACCCCTCTTCCTCGTTTTCGGCTTAGAACACTAATCCCTCGTTCTGAATCCTATCTTACGCTTTGAAAGAAGGAATCGTAATAAAATAAATTGTCGTTTCGATGTTCAATATTTTGGTGTTTAGGATTTTGCCGCATGCCGATCTCGATACTCCGAAGGCGTTTTTCCCGTGAATTTTTTAAACACTTGGCTAAAATAGCGTTGATTCTCATAGCCCACAAGCTCGGAAATCTCATTTATTTTAGATTCAGATAAGTTAAGCAGCTCGCATGCTTTTTCCATCCGTTTACGCGTCACATACTCGATGAAATTCTCAGAGGTCACTGACTTAAACTGCTTGCTCAAGTAGCTCGGGTCGAGGTGAAAACGTGTGGCAATATCGATCAGACTGATGTCTTCAAAATAGTGCGCATCCAAAAATGCAGCAATCTCGTGAATGGAATGTACGGATGGCGTCATCCCCTTGCTGGCATGATATTCCTCAATCGCTTCGGTGAATTCCGCTAGGAAGTGTCTTAACTGGCTGTGATCCACTACAGCCGTAATCGAACGAACATCGAAGAGCTGCGGATAGGAAAGCGCTAATTCTTTCATCTCAGCGGAAGCTGTCTCCGTAAGCTTTTTGAGCGCACGCTGACCCTCACGGATAGAGAGTCCACTCATTTTTTCCGCTTTGTGTAGGAAATTTCGCAGCAACTCGCGACTCTCAGTTCCATGGCCGGCGGCAAACGCTTGCTGCATCGTTTTCAACTCAAACACAGTTATCAACTCTGGCGAAGCTGTAGCTGTTCCAGTGGACGGATTCAGAGAACTCAACGAGAAGCTCGTTGTATGCAGCTCGTTGTTTCTCATCTGCTCATAGGCGGTATCGAAAGCGTCTGGCAGTCGTTCCAGCCGATTGAACACATTGCTTAACCCTGCCACTACGTTTAGCTGCAGCATCTGGTGAATCGCGTTGTGAAAGGCAACGAGCAGTTGACGGATCTGTGGCTCGTCGTAAGCGGACTCAGGGAAATAAAGACATAGACTCATCCTGTCGTCTGATTTGTAGATGAGCGGAACAACGTCATGTACAGCTGAGGAGAGCACTTCAGTCAAAATATTTTCAATGCTATACATCAACAAATCCGCATTCCCATGAAATTTCTTTGTCGAAATGTCATGAAATTGGCGAAACATACATACCGTCAGCCGGTAACTTCCTTTGGCGCTGAAAATCGTTAGTTCTTCCGCTTGCGCCTGAATATCGGCCACATTCGTGATCCTACGGCTCGTTACATGCTGAAGAAACACTTCTCTGCGGAGCTGCCACATGTCTTTTGTAAATTTTTTTTGCTGCTGCAGCGTCAAATGGTTGTGGCTTGCTTCCATGGCTTTCACTAGCGCACTTTTCAAATCCAGCATGGATATCGGCTTTAAAACATATTCGCAAGCCTGATAAGTCACCGCAGCTTTCATATATTCAAATTGGGAGTAGCCGCTGATCACGATAACTTTAATTTCGGCATAGTTGGTGTACAAGGCTTCGAGAAATTGTTGTCCGTTCATCACGGGCATATTCATATCTGTCACAATGATGTGAGGCTTGCTGATTCGCATGAGCTCCAGTGCTTCTTCGCCATGTCGCGCTTCAGCAATGACTTCTAGATCCAGAGCAAGCTCACTAATCATTTTACAAACGGACTTTCTCCCCAGCGATTCGTCATCCACGACCATTACTTTGTACAAAACTGTCACCCCCATTATGATTGTAAGGAATTCGTATGCGAATCGTCGTTCCATTGCCCATCTCACTCGCGATGTCCAAGCCAAATGGGGATCCATAAACCAGTCTTATTCGTTCATGCACGTTCTTGAGCCCAATAGATACGCCATAAAACACGTCGGTCGACTTGTGCTCGAACGACGACTGCAGCGCAATCAGCTTCTCCGTTTCGATGCCAGGTCCGTTATCCTGAACCGTCAGCACAACAGAGTCATGTTCCTGCAGGATGCTAACGGCAATACGAAGCTGCTGCTCATCATCTCGCTTACTGAATGCGTGAACGATCACATTCTCAATAATCGGCTGCATGACGAAGCGAATAATGGCACAGTCCATCAGATCAGAAGAGACATCGAATTCGATCTGCAGCGTTTCCTCGAAACGGAGCTGTTGGATGTACAAATAATTGTTCACATGTGCGAGCTCTTGACCAATCGTGGACGCGACATTTCCCTCATAGAAGCTGTAACGGAACATGTCACCTAAAGCGCGGCACATCTCGTGAATCTCATAATCCCCGATTAGCACCGCTTTCCCACCGATCGTCTGCAGCGTGTTGTATAGAAAATGCGGATTGATCTGCATTTGCAGCGCAAGAATTTGCGCTTCTTTATTGCGAAGCTGCATTTCATATTTGGATTCAATTAGCTCCCGAATCTTATCGGTCATGAAATTGAAATTTCGCGTCAGCTCCGAGATATCGTCTCGATAATTGGCATTTTGTTGCAAACTAACATGAAAATTGCCTTTGCGAACAGCCTTCATCGCTTTTCCGAGAAGCTTAATGGGGCGGGTAATGTAATGCTGTGCGAGAATTGACAGAAGTGCGATGCTTAGCATCACGAAAATGAATGCTCCAACCGTCGTAATCAAAATGTTTCTTCGGTTCTGTGCCAGCTCCGGATTCGGATACACGATGGAAAGTGCAATATTGCCATAATTGAGTCGAGACGTACCAACAAATAGATCATTCTTTTTGTGCAATTGGATAGACTTCGGATCGTTTTGCCAGTTGATTTCGGGYTTTTCGTATTTGGGCACGATATCCGCATAGTTCTCATTTGTCTGATAAAATGGCTCGCCGCTCGAATTTTGCAGTACAATAACATTCGGCGTATGATTGTTCGCTTCAATCATTTTCACCAATTCCTTATTCTGGATATAGAAAACTAGCGATCCGAACTTCGTTCGATAGAACGGGTCATAAATCGGTATGGAATAGACGAAAAAGTCCTGCTGTAATGCGAAGTCTTTATACGTAAACATAAGTGTCTGTTGGAATGGCAAATCAAGCATCTCCTTGAAATGAGGAATGCTCTGATCCACTTTGACCGACTCATAGCTAGCTGCTCTGGAC
>NZ_JBFUHL010000107.1:0-9901 GCF_056402415.1 Paenibacillus sp. P4_A9 | reverse complement strand
CATCAAAAGTACTCATAATCGGCTCCAATCTAGCAATTCGTTCATCTTCACATGAAATTCATGTCCCCAATAATTTCGGTTCATCAAATCTGTCAACGCGGGCATATGTCTGTCTGGTTGAGCTTGCATAGTTCTTAGAATCGGTTCATAACGATCAGGCCGATTTCGAAGGACATTAAAGAGAAACTCATGCGCTAATGGCATCAGCGGAACCTCTTGCTCCTCAACTGTAGCAGGACAAGCATAGTTTTCTCCTAGGTATTCGACCTCAACTTGATAGACGGACCCCAATGCTTTTACTTTAAAATCGCCAACAACCTCAACCACGTGACCGTCAATGCGATAATGACTCAGCATAGAAGCATATATAGGCGTCTCGCTAAATTCAGGCTGATCAATCGCGTAAGGCTGCAGCAACGTATGCACCTTTTGGACATCATTCAGATCTATATAAATATCCAAATCTCTTGGACTTCTTCCTATATCCACGTTGTGCATCAGAAGACCACAGCTTCCACCAACCAACCATCGCACATTGTGAGCTTGCTGTAACCTTGTATGAATAGTCGAAATCGACGGGAGTAATGGCTCCAGCAGTTTCATCATGCCCACACCTTTCAGGCAGTAAATTTTAAAAATAAGGCTTATGCGTAACTGAAATTGTTCCCGCTTGCTTTACCACGCATTGACAGGCTAGTCTATAGCCCTGTTCAAGCTCTTCAGGCTCTAAACGATCTTCTTCCGCTTCTGAAGTCTCAGAAAGCAGCTCGCGGCCTTCAGCTACATAGCAGCGGCACCTTGCGCAGGTACCTCGCGTGCAGGAAAACCCCCAATCCACATCTGCTTTCAGCGCATGATCCAGAATCGTTAATCCCGTTTCCGGCGTAAGCTGTATCTGTGTTTTGCGTGTTTTCAATTCTAACATGACGATTTCCCCTCCGGTCGGTTAAAACAAAGAAGATAGCATAAATAGTAAAATGGGGATAAACATTAGAAAAGCGATAAAAGATAGTACACCGCGCCATAAACCTGTCGTTCTTGTTCGTGCATATGAGATTAGAAATGATGCGACAACCATCAGTCCCATGGCTACAAATGAGGCCCACATTTTGTCTAAAGGTGACATCGTATTAACTCCTTATGTAAAAATCGTTGAAATGAAACACATGTAAGTATAGCACAGAATAAGAAAAAAACATAAAGGGGATGAGGATCCCCTTCATGCTTCCTATTTCTTACCCATCATCATGTTCATTAATTGCTGCATGTTATTGGTGTCAAGTTTACTACTTTTAACGGCTTGAACGATATCATTAATGGTTTCTTCCGATACCTTGACGTTAACTAAACCTGAAACCTGTTTAATGAGTGCCCTTAATTGCGTTTCACTCTGCATTGTAGAAGGTTTCACACCACTTGCAATTTTTTCAATATCTTTAGATGTAACGGATTTGCCCGTCTTCTTCTTGACCACACTCAATACGTCCTTGGACATATCTTTATTCGCCAACTGTGCCGCCTCCTATACCCTAAGCTGATGAGAACTCCTGATAGGGTATAGTATGAATGCGGAGAAGAACTGGTGTAGGCTATCTCCAACCTTTTGTTTACCGTGTCATCGGTAATTCTTCCATTTCGTGCGTCCGTACGCGCCCCATTAAATCTCTCACAGCAAGCAAAGGCGATTTACTTTCGAAAAGGACGTTATGTAATTCGTTCGTAATCGGCATCGTGACATCGAATCGGCTGGCCAGGTCATAAGCTGCTTTCGTCGTTTTCACGCCTTCTACTACCATCCCCATCTCTTTCAGGACTTCGTCTAGAGGAATACCTTTCGCTAACTGATAGCCAGCTCGAAAATTCCGGCTATGTTGACTTGTACACGTCGCAATTAAATCACCAATTCCCGCAAGCCCCGCAAAAGTAAGCGGATTCGCTCCCATTGCAGTACCAAGGCGGGTAATTTCTGCGAGTCCCCGAGTAACAAGCGCTGCTTTGGCATTATCGCCAAATTCCAAGCCATCCGTAAGTCCTGCGCCAAGCCCAATGATATTCTTGAGCGCGCCACCGACCTCAACACCTATGACATCTGGATTTGTATACACTCGGAAATAGCTAGTAATAAGCAGATCCTGAGCCGCCTCCGCGGCCTTCAAATCTTGCGCAGCCACAACAACTGTTGTTGGCATTTTGCGGATGACTTCTTCCGCGTGACTTGGGCCCGAAAGGACGACAAATCGCTTCGGATCGAGCTCAGGTAGCTCATCTGCAAGTATCTCGGTCATACGCTTGAGCGTCCCCGTTTCAAAGCCTTTGGTCGCATGAATGACGAGCGCATCCTTCTTCAGAAAAGGACGCATCCGCGAAGCGACCTCACGCATGCCAGAAGACGGCACAACCATAATAATGGCATCCGCATCTTTCACGGCATCCTGTAAGGAATTAGTTGCTATAATCGAAGGAGATAGCGTTACATCCCCCAGAAAACGACTATTCGTGTGCTTCTCATTAATTTCTACCACTTGTTCTTCGTTACGAGACCATAGAAGTACTTCTTTCCCATTATCCGCCAATACCGAGGCGAGTGCCGTCCCCCAACTTCCAGCTACAAGGACCGATACTTTTTGTGTCACGGTTTCCCCTCCTATGCGTAGATGTTCTTAGAACAATTTCGTTAGGCTCTTTTCTGGCCCAGCTTGTTTTCTTTTCCTTGGATAAGCTTCACAATGTTCGTTCGATGACGTAAAAAAGCAAATGCACATAGCAAGATACTTATCCACAAAACAGGTACAGGCCGGTCCATTCCCCAAATTAGAAAAGGTAAGAGTGCTGTAAGTATAAGGGATCCGAGCGATACAAATCGTGTGATAGCTATGATGACGATTGCTGTTAGGCCAGCGATCAACGTAGGAAGAAAACAAAGTGTCGCCATGACCCCAATGGTAGTCGCAACTCCTTTACCACCCCGGAAGCCAAAAAATACGGGCCAATTATGTCCTACTATCGCTGCCAAACCACATAAGACGCGAATCCAGATGTCATCAGGTCCTGGAGCAGCCCAAACCCCCAGTAAGACCGCGACGACACCTTTCAAGGCATCCAGCAGCAGGACGAGGATTGCAGGGCCTTTCCCTAGTACGCGGAGCGTATTCGTTGCCCCAGCGTTTCCGCTGCCATGCTTGCGGATATCAATCCCCTTAAGCCATTTTCCGAATAAATAACTAAAGCTTATGGATCCTATTAAATAGCCCACTACAATTGTTATTATCGAAAGCAATGTACAACATCTCCTATTCTTTGTCTGAAGTTTTTCTACGGCTCAAGATGCGAATGGGTGTGCCTTCAAAGCCAAAGGCAGCACGAATTTTATTATCCAGATATCGTTCGTATGAGAAATGCATAAGCTCAGGTTCATTCACGAAGAGAACGAACACTGGCGGTTTAACAGCCACTTGTGTAACGTAGTTAATCCGCAGACGCTTTCCTTTATCCGTTGGTGGTGGATTGTAGGCAACCGCATCGGAAACAACGTCATTGAGAAGATGTGTTTGTACACGCAAAGCATGATTCTCAGCTACTTGAACAATGACAGGCAGCAATTTATGAAGACGTTGCGTAGTCTTAGCTGATACAAACACAACCGGCGCGTAGCTCAAGAACAAGAAATGATCACGAATCGTAGTCGTGAAATGCTGCATCGTTTTATCATCTTTCTCTACGATGTCCCATTTGTTTACGACAATCACAATCGCTTTTCCTGCTTCATGCGCATATCCCGCAATGTGTTTATCTTGTTCAATAATGCCTTCTTGACCATCAATTACGACCAATACCACATCTGCTCGCTCAATGGCTTTCATGGCACGCATCACACTATATTTCTCTGTGTTCTCGTAAACTTTACCTCGTTTACGCATACCTGCGGTGTCAATGATAACGAACTTCTGTCCATCACGTTCAAAAGGTGTATCGATCGCATCCCGCGTGGTTCCTGCAACGTCGCTCACTATAACTCGCTCTTCTCCAAGAATCGCGTTCGTCATCGAGGATTTCCCTACGTTTGGACGGCCAATCAGTGCAAATTTCACGACTTCATCGCCGTACTCATCATCCGTTTTATCCGGGAATAAATTACAAACAACCTCAAGCAGATCACCAATACCAATCCCGTGCGAGCCGGAGATTCCAACGGGATCGCCGAAACCAAGAGAATAGAACTCATAAATATCATCTTGACGCGCCAAGTTGTCCACTTTATTCACGGCCAAAACGACTGGTTTCTTGGAACGGAACAATAGCTGCGCTACTTCTTCATCCGACGGAGTTACCCCTGCCTTCGCGTCGACCATGAACACGATGACATCCGCTTCTTCGATCGCAAGCTCAGCTTGTACACGAACAGATTTCAGTATCGCGTCCTCGCCATCAATTTCAATACCACCGGTATCAATGACGCTGAAAGAGGTATTCAGCCATTCACCAACACCATATAAACGATCCCGTGTGACACCTGGTTTATCTTCTACGATCGCCATGCGATCGCCTACGATTCGATTAAAAATGGTGGATTTGCCGACATTCGGTCGGCCTACAATTGCAAGTACGGGTCTACCCAATTTACATCTCTCCTTCGATTTCCATGATATTTCATGGAAAAATACGCAACTTACATCATAACAAAAAAGACGCGCCTTGGCTAATCTCTTTTGAGACTCCGCCAAAAAAGCGCATTGTATATGAAGTTTTTCGTTATTTCCATCTACTCCCTCTGCGGATTATCCAATTTCTCACAACGGTTCGGCATCCATTATACGCAGCTTGTATCATGATTGTTAAGGTCCTCGCTGTGAAGATGGAAAGCCACCATTGATCTTGAAAAGTAGCCATACCGAGCTGATGAAAGCCATCCATTTTATGGATACCCGCTTGATACATATCCCCAATCAGATAACCGATCGAAATCGCCGCAATCTGCTCCCAAGCATTGCGCTGAACAACAACGGCAACAATAGCAATCAGCAGTGCCGTCTGCCATTCTGAGTTTCGAATAATAAGAATAGGGTCCATCTCGAGTAATTGTTGAAATAAAAAATGGAGTGAACCGATCAGAAGACCGATGGAAAGCAGATGGAGCTTATGTATAAAGCCATGTGTGACATAAAGAATACTGAATGAAATCGTAAGTACAACGACATAAACAAGCTGAATATGTACATGTTGTATGGTTACGGTTATTCGTGTTCCTATAAGCCATGAGACAAAAAAAAGAAGCATGCCCTTATGCGAAATACTTCTGATGTACAGTTCCTTCCAACCACTGGCGAGCAAGATCAACGTGATGCAAAGAAGAATAAGCGACAGATAACCGGCATTCATAATCAAACCACCCTAGCCTGCGTAGCATTCGACGACAACTTAACGACATCGATCTGCTAGCGGATCTTCAGACTCCCTATCAATATCAAATAAGGGAGATCTGCCTGATCCTTAGTATGGCAATATTTTGATTATTTACTCTGATTGCTTCGCCCTGCATATGAAGTTAAGTCAATGCCTCTCGCATGACACCATTCAGCAGTGTCTCCTACAATGACTACGGGACATTGTGTTAAGGCTTGTATGGAATTGGCGCCTAGCGCCGTCATAATTAAGATGAGTCCTTGGTGAAGCTCTTCGGCAAACGCGTGTAGGGCATCTACGCCGTCCGTACGCAGTACCTTGAGAAATGAACCTGCCATACCAACCGCTGATGCTCCTAAGGTAAGTACTTTTGCTGCTTCCAATGCATTCGTAATACCGCCTGAGGCAATGACAGTACCTGAAGGATAGACGGAAAGCGCCTCTAACAAAGTCATGCTCGTCGGTGTTCCCCAATCATTGAGCCACGCTAATGCCACGGATCTTCTCGCATTTTCAATTGCAGCAAAATTCGTTCCGCCAGAACCGCCTACATCTAAAATCTGAACACCAATGTCCTGCAATTGCTTCGCGTTATCACGTGAAATGCCAAAACCAACTTCTTTCACGATAACCGGTACAGGTACATCACGAACAATGCTCTCAATGCGTTTGAGCATACCTACGAAGCTGCGATCTCCTTCTGGCATAATCAGCTCCTGCATGACATTCAAATGAATTTGAAGCGCATTCGCTTCAATCATATCTATGGCACGTAATGCTTGATCTGTTGTGGCTTCGCTGCCCAAATTAGCAAATATAATACCGTTTGGATTCTCGCGCCGCACGATTTGATAGCTGGATGCCACTTCGCTATTTTTAATAGCTGACATCTGGGAGCCAACAGYCATAGACAAGCCTTTCTCCCTCGCGAGTATCGCCAATTCGCGATTAATGCTCTCTGTCTCATGAGCGCCGCCGGTCATTGCATTAATTAAAATCGGCGAACTCATAATGAGATCGCCGATTGTTGTGTTTAAAGCAATATGATCCGTCGATGTCTCAGGAAGACAGTTATGCACAAGCTTGATATCCGACAGCCCTTGCTGGCGGGTTTGACCAAGCTCCAGCGCGTAATGGACATGCTCCATTTTGCGTGAGATGCGCATTCCTATACCCTCCTAGAAGTTGGATCTATTTATTTTTTGAATTTAGCTAATTTATCTCCAAAACGCTCACCAAGTGTCATGGACAAGCCTTGATTGCTTAGGGATACGTTTTCGTTACCAGCAATTTCTTTTTGGTGGCTAGCACTGTTACCGCGGTCACGATCGCCGCGCGGTTGTCTTTCTCTATCTGGTTTACCTGCAGCAGGAGCCGCTGCACCAGCTGGCGCTTCAGGAGCATCTTCCGTTTCTTTAATGCTCAAGCTAACGCGTTTCTCAGCCAAATTGATTTCCAAGATTTTCACTTGTACTTCTTGGCCATCTTTCAATACTTCATGCGGAGTACCGATGTGAYGGTGAGCAATTTGAGAAATGTGAACAAGGCCTTCAACACCTGGAGCCACTTCAACGAATGCACCGAAAGCTGCAAGACGTTTTACAGTACCTGTAACGATATCGCCTGCTTTGAAATCACGCTCAACATTTGACCAAGGACCATCTTGTGTTGCTTTGATGCTCAAGCTGATTTTGTCATTGGACGGATCAAGTTTAAGGATTTGCACCTTCACTTTGTCGCCTTCTTTAACAACATCAGAAGCTTGTTCTACGTGCTGCCAAGCAAGCTCGGAGATATGAACAAGACCGTCAATACCACCGATATCAACAAATGCACCGAATTGTGTCAAACGTTGAACTGTACCATCCAGTACTTGACCAACTTGAAGACCTTCGATGATTTTCTTTTTGTTTGTTTCGAACTCTTCATCCAAAATATCTTTTTGGGAAAGGATGACTTTGTTTTTCTCGCGATCGATTTCTTTCACACGAAGGCGCAATGTGCGACCTTTGTAAGCGGAGAAATCTTCTACGAATTGACGCTCAACCATAGATGCAGGTACGAAACCACGTACACCGATATCCACAACTAGTCCGCCTTTAACAACTTCAGCAACCGCAGCTTCGATAATTTCTTTGCTCTCTAGTTGTCCTTGCAGCGTTTCCCAAGCTTTTTCGTTGTCAACGACACGTTTGGACAAAACCAATGTTTCTTTCGCATCGTTAATGGAAACGATCTTCAATTCAACTTCTTGACCAAGCTCAACCGCTTGCGCAGCATCATTCAAGCTTACGGATGAAAGCTCACGAACAGGGATAACACCATCGTATTTGTAACCGATATCCACGAAAGCTTGATCAGCGTCTACTTTAACGATTTTGCCTTTAACTGTAGCGCCTTTCTTCAGCACAGCAACATTGTTAAGTGCGTGCTCTGCTTCTGCTTGTGAAACGGCTGTTTCTTGAGCTTCCTGTGATTGATCTTCAACTTTTACTTCATCTGACATGAGATTAGCCTCCTCTATTTAAAACCAACAAAAAAATTTATAAGTCACAAAGCAGCAGGCAAGCTCCTACTCTGTTTCAAACACAACAATAAGTTCAATCACTTTAAGGTTAGTATAATTCCAAGCTTTCGATTCCATACATTTCTCATTAGGCTTTACTAGTAACTGTATGTAGTCGGCGAATTGCTTTCATGATTGCTTCTGTCGCCTGCTCCAGATCTTCCGAACTAGCTCCTGCAAAAGCACTCATATCGAGAGGTGCCCCATAAACGATCGTCATACGGCGGAAAAGAGAATAGGTACCCACGATAGCTACCGGCACGACTGCTGCACCCGATTTCAATGCAAGGCTTGCTGCACCTTTCTTACCCATCCCACCTGCATTACTTCTAGATCCTTCTGGAAAAACCCCAAGCATATTACCATCACGAAGCAGCTGTACAGCAAGTCGGATCGATTCTCTGCTTACGCCTCCGCGTTTCACAGGGAATGCGCCTACTCTTGAAATGATAAACCCAAGTACAGGAATATCAAACAACTCCGCCTTGGCCATGAAATGTACCTTCCGCCGCAGTGGTGTTCCTAAGAATGGGGGGTCCAAGAAGCTAGTATGATTACCACACAGAACAACTGCACCCTGTGTTGGGACATTCTCCATTCCGATAGCACGCATACGGAAAAATACGATGAAAATAAATCGAAATAAGGCTCGTCCGATGCGATATAGCATCTTTATTTGCCACCTCCGACTTTGTCCTTACAAAGTCCAAGAATTTCGTCCACAACTTCTTCAATTGTCATTGACGTACTGTCCATTAACACGGCATCGTGCGCCCTGCGCAGCGGCGAAATTTCCCTCTGCTCATCGAACTGATCTCGACGTGCTATATCCTGCTCCAGCTCGGAAAGAGTCATTGTGTTCGCACCACTGTTCTGTAACTCCTTGAATCGGCGCTCAGCACGTTCCTTCACACTCGCAGTTAAGAAAACCTTGATTTCCGCATCTGGCATGACATGCGTTCCAATGTCACGGCCGTCCATGACTACGCCTTTGGAAACGGTCATTTGCTTCTGTAAACCAACTAACAAATGGCGCACAGCACCATAGCTGGCAATTTGCGAAACATGTGCCGTAACGTCCGTTGAACGAATCGCCTTCGTCACATCAACACCATCTACAAATACCTGTTGTCCCTCATCTCCAGGAATGAGCTCAATCATCATACGATTGGAGAGCGTAGCCACTTCTGTTTCTTGCTCAGGTAGCAGCCCTTCTTGCTGTACTTTCCAGGTTACTGCTCGATACATGGCTCCTGTATCCACGTAAATGAAACCAAGCGCACCAGCAACTAGCCGTGCAATGGTACTTTTACCGGCTCCAGCAGGACCATCTATGGCAATATTGAACTTATCCAAGCTGCTGTTCCTCCTAACAATACTTCACAGTACCTTACGTACAAAAAAGCAGGCACTTGCCTGCTAATTACTAGAAATTATACCACACTACATGGTCATATGCAAAACTTGGGTTCCGTTGCACATTGATTTCATGCGCCTAGGAGCGTTCTCTTAGGGGATGTTCTGGCACTATATATGGCTGTCCTTCTAGGGGCTCAACACGAGTGAAATGCTTACGGATATACGCATTTTGGAGCAAAGCTTGTACACAAACTAGCAGAATAATAACGACAAGCGCAGCTCTTATAATGACCTTCTCTACGCTTGCAGAGAATCTTATAAATAACTGCTCATAGGGTTCACTCTCTTGCTCCTTCGACATGACATCACGCTCCTGCTAGCATCCAATATGCATAGCAGTATACCCGTTGCATCCCACTCTCAATCCTTAGCGTTTCCGAAAATCCATTTGTCTTTCAAAGCAAAAACGAATCAGCTTCTGCCTCTCTCTGTCTGCAATCTCCGCGAATCTGATCATAACAAGCTGCTTACCCGTTTCGTTAACTTTCACGCGTACAACTTCACCTGTAAATGGAA
>NZ_JBFUHL010000106.1:0-10397 GCF_056402415.1 Paenibacillus sp. P4_A9 | reverse complement strand
GTCCGACCTCTAACCATATGCTGATCGCTGCCGCAAATGTTAGTAGTTACGACTTTTAAGATGACACCATGCTCGCATTTTCGTCCTACGTTTAATGGATTGACACCAGGACCATCTTTCAGCACCAAATCCGGATAATCCGTATTACGTACCTCTACACTACCTGGTTGACTGTAGACAACTGCTCTGTTTCCTGCCATGTTCTCATCTTCCTCTCAAATTTAAATTAATCCTTATACCGACTGGGATACTGGTGAAAGTTTTCGCTCATTCGCCTTTTCTACAGCAAATTTGCGGTACCTCGGAACAACATAGGAATTGTCTTTGCGCGCCTTCAAGATCGCAACCCACACCTCGCGGACAGAGGCCGTGAAGCTCGGGGCAGCAGCTGGGCAGTCATGCTTGATCTCCTCGTGTAAAGCTGGCAAATTATAATAGGGAACCATCGGAAACATATGGTGTTCTACATGGTAATTCATATTGGTGTACAGAAACCGAAGAATACGGTTTGTATAGAACGTCCTAGCACAAAGCCTGTGATCGAGCGTGTCTTCGAATAGACCTACATGCTGCGTTGAGACCAGCAAGCCGTTCACAAGAGCGCCATAGAAGGAGGGCAGCCCAACGAACATGAGCGGTAAAATACTCCCTAAATAAAAGCACAAAGCGATAATAACGCCATAAACAAGAATAAATACGCGAGCTTCCAAAAACAATTTCTGTTGATCGCTGATCGGAACCAATTCCTTCTCCTCTGTGGTTAAACGTCCAATTGCATGCTTGAACAGGTAGGGCCAGGTACTGTAAATAAATGATTCCCGTAAAATATACCGCAGCACACGCTGCACCTTCGGAGGGCGCGGTTCCATAATTTCCGGATCGCTGCCTACGATGATCGTATCCGTGTGGTGGCGGGTATGCGTCCAGCGAAAGTTCGTCGCTTGAATTAAGATCAGAAATGAGGTGAACTGATACAAGGCTTCGTTCATCCACGGCGTGCGAAACATCGTGCCATGGCTGGATTCATGCCATTTCGAGACGGCAGGTACCGTATAGACGGTTCCGTATACGAAAAAAGCAGGTATTGCCCACCACGATCCCCATGATAGATAGGCAACATATCCCAGTACGAATGTCAAGGCGATCCAGAGCAAGGTGTCTCGAATTGCCGGAGCGTCCTTGCGAGTCATAAGCTCCTTCATGCGTTTTCGTGGAATCGAGCATTGATACCATTCATCTGAAGCTACGAGTCCTTTCTCGATCGCTTTTTGCCGTTCTGATCCTAGAATACTATAGTCTCGTTGTAACTTCTCACCCATATGATCTCTCCTCTTCAGCCTATAATTTGCTTCTGTTCTGAATATTCTTAGCGTACCAGATAGGTTGACACTTGACTTCCCAGAACATATTAAATAGGATCAGACACATAGGAGCAATTCGAACATATGAAAGGATGAACTTGCCATGACTACAATGCACTCGTCTGTTTCGATGCGATGGGTTTACCCTCCGCATGATGAAAATCCAGAGGATTTAATTAGCGCAACAAATATCAGACTCGTTCCAGAACTGCTCGTCGTTGGCTACCAGAAATATGCAGAAGCTTATCCCATTCCCCTGCACTGTCATCATCACAGATATGAATTCGTCTATTTGCAAAGTGGCAGCGCGACTTGGGAGATCGACGGCATCCCTTATCCAATGAGCGCTGGGCACTGGTTTTATACCCGTCCGGGGGAGCTTCATAAAGCGCGCTTTAATCATTTGGAGCCTAGTCGGATTTGGTGGATGATTGTAGAGGATCCGGAGGACACCCCGGACTGGTTCCGCTTGGATGGCTCTGATCGCGAGTTCGCCATTTCCCGCTTCCAGCAACTACCTCGGGTTTTTCGCGCAGGTCATCGTGTGCATGATCAATTCTTTCGCTTGAAGGCGACATTAGAATCAGATAGTCCTGAAAAGGCATTTTTTGCCAGACATCAGGTTCTCGACATCATCATGGGACTTCTACAGCCTGCTTCTTCCAAGACAATCGAGCCTGGGGTCAAGGAAGCTGTAATCCGTTCCATCCAACAAATGTCACAAACGCCAAATGATCGCTATTCCGTTGCCGAGCTCGCCCGTGCATCCCAAATTAGCGAGTCTCATTTTTATAAAGTGTTTCACGAAATATTCGGTCAGTCTCCTGCCGCTTATATGGAGCGCATCCGAATGGAACGTGCTTGCTCCCTTTTGCAAACGAATGCCTCCATCACGGAAATAGCCTTTGAACTAGGCTTTAAGACCAGTCAGCACTTCACGACCGTATTTCGGAAACATATCGGCAGTTCGCCAAGCGCGTGGCGCAAAATTGGACTCTAATACCGAAGGCTTGATCCCTTCCATTTTGACAATGAGAAAACCTCTATCGAGGCCATTCAAAGATGAGCGACCGCGTTTAGATGTAGGTTTTATCGCCAAATAGAAAGGTGTTTTCGGGAACCGAAAACTTATACTTTCTAATGTGGTCAAAAAAGCCCTCAAGAAGAGGGCTCCTGCATAGCATGCGAATGAAAAATGAGATGCTCCTTAATAAATCGCCCGCTTAAATTTGAAATGGTGTGGCTTTGAGCCAGAAGCGCTTAATCTCCCTCGCTTGGATGTAACCAGCGCTATCATTGCGGATTGCTTCTTCCAGTCCTAGTGTTGGGTAGCTTGAAAATGGTTCAAGCCCGATATTATAATGCCTTCCGTACCACGGATAGCATTCGGTCGCGCCAAATTCCTGCCAATACCATAAATACGGCATGGCATCGCCATCCCAGGCTACCTTCATCCCCATCCCTAATTCCTTGTTCTCGACGCGGTACCATGCCTCATCGCCAAAACCGTAAAGATAGACGATATCGGAAGGCGTCTTCCTATCTGGCAGGATGGAAAGGTCAATTACTGTTCCGTTTTCGGCTTCACCGTGCGGCCACTCGTAAGTAGCGCCCCTGGTCACTCTTCCAGGCAAGGCTACAGGCGATTCTGTCGATTCTGTAATATATCGAACCTTATCGGGGACGTAAATGTGACAGCCAGGGTTCAGAAACGGTTTGCCAAAAGCAATATGCTGGCCCCACATATAACGCAGAGGCATATCGCTCGTATTTTCTATCAGTTCCTCGATAAGAAGAGCCGTTGAGCCACTCTCCAGCGTTAATGTTTTGGTTACTTGAAAAGGCACTTTCTTGGTTCTGACCCTAAAACAAACGGAAACGCGCTCCGGCGTATCCTGAGTTATTTCGTAGTCCCACGGCATATGCGCAACTTCCCCATGTTGTCCGAACTGCGCACCTAAATAGCTGCTAGTTGGCCCGCCGTTGGGAAAAACCTCCTGCCACCCACCGGGATAATAATCCACAAATGTTGAAATCGGATCGGGTGATGTTGACAAATACACGTTGGGATTTTGCACGCCATTCTCAGTCAACCACATAAAATCAAGATCTTTGGGCTTGTAAACATACTCGAAAATTTCAGTCCCTTTATCCACGAGAATGGAAATTCGGACTAATTCATTTTCCAGTACAACTGTACGCATGCCATAGTACGTATATTGATCATGAACGCGGCAACCATAATTTCTTTGTTTACGATAATAATCCATCATTAACACCCCTTATCCTTTCAAAAAGAACGGGTACAGTGTCATACCTCCATCAACAAAGAGCGTGACTCCCGTCACATAACTCGCTTCACTCGAAGCCAGCCATGCAGCAGCTGATGCAACTTGCTTCGGTTCACCTACATGGTTCATAGGGATAAGCGAAAGAACTGCATCATTTTGCTTCGGGTCGGAAAGTATATGCTCATTCATTGGCGTAGCAATGGCTCCAGGGGCAATTGTATTGACGCGGATTCCATGAGGAGCATACTCAAGCGCAAGCGTCTCTGTCAACATCCTCAATCCCCCTTTGCTTGTAGCATAATGAACATGAAATGGTTTGGGAATTTTTTGATGGACACTCGACACATTGATGATATTCCCTTGAATATTTTTCGCCAACATATACTTTATGGCTTCACGGCACCCAACGAAAGCACCAGTTAAGTTGGTATCCATGACCTTATGCCAATCTTCTAGACTTAATTCATGGGAAGGGCATGTCGTTTGAATACCTGCATTGTTAACTAGAACGTCCAAGCTTCCAAATGTATCTATGGCTGTTTCGATAAGTCGTTTGATTTCATCCTCTTTGGATACATCGGCACGAACAGCAATTGCCTCGCCCMCGGCCTTCTTCACCTCTTCTACTACCATGTCTGCCTGTTCAGAAGCATGATGATAGTTAACCACGACTTTCATTTTCTCCTGCCCGAAGCGAACCGCAATGCCACGACCAATCCCCTTCGAAGCGCCAGTAACCACGGCTACTTTACCCTCTAAGTCAGTAAACATAGGACCCCTCCAAACCATTATTCGTTATTCACAATGGATAGTGCTGCTTTCATATAGCCTAGTGCATAAGCCATTCCCGCATGCCAAGGTGCTTTACATGTCATTTGTGGGGTATGATCTGGAATAAAAACACCGTTAAAATTATTTTTCTTATAAATTCGTAGCGCTTTAATCATATCAATATCGCCTTCGTCGACAAACACTTCCTGATAATTCGGCACTTTGCCAATGACATTGCGGAAATGAACATAACCTATCGCATTTTGTTTGCTGTACTGGTCGATCGCCTCATAGACATTACCCTCTGTCATTTCCTGCAATGTTCCCATGCAAAATTCCAATGCGTTGCTATGGCTTGGGATGATATCAAGCAGCTTCTGGTATAAATGCGGTTGATTCACTAATCGCCCATATCCGCGAATTGTAGGCATTGGTGGATCATCAGGATGAGCCGCTAGTCTTACCCCAGCCTCTTCGGCCACAGGGATGAGCTCCCGAAGGAAATACGATAATCTTTCCCATAACTCATCAGATGATATCGGAGGGATATACCCTTGCGATGCGTTAAAATCATACGTCATATTCCAGATTTGCCCGTTTGGAATCGGCGTTTCTTCTGGTCCTTCTTGGAGGTTGAATGTAGCCGTTACAGCTCCACCGCGGGCCACAGGCCGATTGACATGTCCCCAAACGCCGGCGATGCTAAAATTGTATCCAATAATCGGGATTCCAGCCTTACCCACGTTGCGGATGATCTGCTTTAAGTGCTCAAGCTGTTCTTTTCTTTTTGGACCATCCATTAGGATATCGTACCAATCCGCCGGACTGAAGTTTTCGATGGCTTCGAATTCTAATCCCTCATCATTCATGGATTTCTTTAATGCCAGCAGGCTTTCATAGGACCACACATCTTCGTTCGGCCTTGCTATCCCCATGTTACGGTCTTTATCGGTAGATGGCAAACCTTCTACACCATTGTAGTAATCCACCAAATGAGCAACGATATGAGTACATCCTGCTTGTTTGGCAAACTGGAAATTGTCTTTCGTCAATCGATCACGATATAATCCAAGACCTAGCTTCATGACATCAGCCCCTCTATGGCAAAATGAAATTAATAATTTGTATATTTCCGATCTATCCAGTTAAAGAATCCCAAAGGTTTTGAAAGCTTCCGTACATAGCATCCCATCCTGTAAGGCCTTCCTTACTAGATTCTCTCCTTCTACTTTTTCCAGTGACTTCTGAATAACCTCCTCCTCAATATCTTGAGGAATGAATACAATACCATCGATATCAGCAAACACGTAATCGCCAGGGTGGATTCGTACGCCGTCTACTTCAATCGGCTCTTGGTAATGGATAAGATTTACACGTCCCTTAGAATCCGTCGGTACCTGCCCCCTAGCAGCCAAAGGAAATTTCATTTCCAGGATTTTGGCTGTATCACGGTTCAGACCATCCACAATAGCGCCTCTGCCTCCACGTGCACGACATGCTGTCGAAATCAACTCTCCCCAGAAAGCAGCTTCATCTGGAGCTCCCGTAGAGACTACAAATACCTCACCAGTTGAAACAGCGTCGATGGCTTCCATTTGCAACTTATAGGGCTCTGTTGGAATCGAAAATACCTTTGTTGCTTGTGCAGTGAAAGAGCGCCCACTTATTTTCAAATTAGGATCAATTAACCGAAGTCCTGCGCCTAAAGTTTGATTACGATAACCAAGATCATCCAAAATATCGCCAATAACAGCTGAATATAATTTTCCCTCTAAGAAATCGAAATCGTATCCTGCAATTGTCGTTGCTTTCGTATTGTTCATGTTTCTATCTCCTCTATCGATGATATTTGAAATGTGAAATTTCAGTTTAACTAAAATATAAAAGGAGCTCTTTACAGGACCCCTCCATTTTCACTTAAATGTTCAATCATATTGATCTTACTATTCTTAATATGTTCCTCAAGCTTTGCGCATGCATCGATGAAGTCATATCGCTTTAGTGCCTGTACAAACGCAATATGTTCGTCGTGACCTGAGAAAGAACGTTCATAACTTTGAAAGTAGTAGATCCTTGCTGCATACAGAAAACTATTAATGGACCTATATTGCTCCAGCATTCGTTGATTGTCCCCTGCCTGAACAATTTCATTGTGGAACCTTACATCAAGTTCAAGAAAACGTTCAAATGGAAAAGGCTTTACAAGCAATGTTCCCTTAAAATCTTCAAGGATTTCTTCAAGCGCTTTAACCAATTGTTGTGCTTTCAACTCTGTAAGATGAGATATACACCACTGCTCAATCATTAAGCGAATTTCAGAAACTTCTTCAATGTCCGATACTTTTAAGCTCGTGATAAAGGTCCCCGATCGAGGCTTTACTTCCATAAGACCTTCTAGTACTAGACGGTTAACAGCATCCTTTAATGGCGTTCGGCTTATGTTCATCTTTTGCGATAAATCRTTCAAATCAAGCCTTTGCCCGCCAATAAATTCACGGTTTAAAATCTTTTTTTTGAGCAAATGATACACTTTCTCTGAAAGTTCGGTGTGCTCTAATTCATACACCTATTTCCCACCCCTTTCGCTACTCAGTTTGCACAACTGAAATTTCAGATTTTAGTTAATAATACTCCTTTCATTTTATTATTTCAAGTAGTCCCGGGGTGAATCTACAAATTTATTGTTAACAAGAAAAAGGAACCCAGCAAATGTTTGCTGGATTCCCAAATTATTTACTACGATAGCAGACTAACCCCGTATTGACAGCATGACAATACTTAAATTCACATGGCATCCAAAATGATRCCMGCCGTTTCCTCAATTGCTTTCTCCGTGACGTCGATCACCCTACATCCRAGCTGCTTATACAAGCCATAGGCATATTCCAGTTCTTCYGCYACTCTTTCTATCGCCGAATATTTAGCGCCAAATGGCAGCCCTACCGCTTTCAGCCGTTCCGTACGGATCTTTACGAGCTGATCTGCGCTCATCGTCAAGCCAATTAATTTGCTTTTATTCAGCGTAAACAAGTCTTTCGGCGGCTTCACTTCCGGCACTAATGGATAGTTAGCCACCTTATATCCCTTATRTGCGAGATAAATACTTAATGGTGTTTTGGATGTCCTAGATATGCCCAGAAGAACAATATGTGCTTGTTTCAGYGCACTTGTATCTTTGCCATCATCGCATTTTACTGCAAAYTCAATGGCCTCGACCCGCTTATAATAATCTTCATCCATCTGGTGCAGCAAGCCCGCCTGTCTCTTGGGAGAATCGTGAAAATTATCTATGAAGGCTTGCATCACAGGACCWAGGACGTCTATACTGGTTACGTTTAAACGAATGGCTTCTTGCCGCATCATCTCTCTTAATTCCGGAAGAACTAGTGTGTAGACTACAAAACCTTCCACTCTAGAAGCTTCCTTCATCATCAATTGAATTTCTTCCTCCGAACGCATGGTCCCAAAGCGCTTAACATGAACTTGACTGGCATTAAACTGACGAATCGTCGCTTGAACGACGGAATTAGCCGTTTCCCCAATCGAGTCCGAACAAACGAAGATCGTACGGACTTTCTCCTCCATCCCTGAATTCCCCCTAATTCGCTATAGCTATGTTACTTTTTTCACTAACGCCGTGTAGGATAAACGCTTGCGCTGCGGCAATTCGAGCCAAAGGAATTCGGTATGGCGAACAGCTCACATAGTCCAATCCAGTCAAATGGCAAAAGAAAATCGACTCTTTATCTCCGCCATGTTCTCCGCATATGCCCGTCTTTAAAGACGGTTTAACGAGCCGCCCCGTATTCACAGCTATCTCTATTAATTGTCCGACTCCTTCTATGAGCTACGATCTGGCGCGCTGTAAGTGCTGCACGTGTCACCTCAATCATAGTTCCAACCTTGTACGGACAATCTCGAAGTTTGTCTAATCCCAAGACTTGGTGAGCCACGAAATCAACAAGCTCTCTCAAAATTTTCAGCTCATTAGCGTGGCCAACGAGTGGAATCATAATTTCGGGAAGAACTTGGATACCTCTATCGATACATCGTGAAGCCCACGGAAAATGGCCTCAATCTGCATATTATAAATTTCCGGAAATACGATCCCAAGCCTGCAGCCCCGCTGTCCTAGCATAGGGTTCGTCTCGTGGAGGGCTTGCACCTTGCGCAATAGGTTAACAACTTCTTCTCTTTGCTCGTTTTTCGTTTCATTTATGCGGCAATACTCGCTATCTTAAAGCTATCCGCGACACTCGAAAGCTGCAAATCATTCCAAGTCGTTGTGTCACTAGATTCTCTCTCCTCTATTCATTCACTAGCAGCTTCAAAATTCGAACTGCATGTCCAGTGCTTGTTTCATGCTTCTCACTGGCGATGCGTATGTTTACTGTATGTGTGCAACGATCAAGCTGATCGGAGAACATGACTATTTTAGGTCGATAAAACTTTACGCAATATGAATCAAACAGAGGTATGGTTCGTAAGTCTCCGCCGTCAATTGAAACCTCGATGTTTCCGGTGTCCATTCCGGCCAGCAAGGAGATCCCAACCGCCGTTCCGGTGAAGCTGAATTGTAACTCAGCCCCAGGCTTCTCTCCCACAAAGATATCGGCAGGCATTGCCCAGTTGAAGTATTTCTCGGTTGTCCAGCCTTCGACCATTTGCCAGTCGGGCCCCCTCTCAGCGGGTGAAGGCAACACTTGCTTACCATTCTCATAACTGAACAAATCCAGCGCTGATGGGAGTGCACATGGATCTTCGGACTTATCATTGGGAACGAATAGCGCTTCTTCCAAGAAATCTTCAATTACCTTTGCATACAAAGAATAACCGAAATCATTCGGGTGAACAGTATCCCCGCTAATATCTTCCCATTGCAGCTCATCTTCAGCTAGCTTGCTATAAATAGCGCCTGCGATGTTCACGGAAGGCACTCGATAGTATTCAGCGACTTCTTCATGGTTATAGATATTGTCCTGCAGCCTATGCTCAGCTATAAAGAGCTCAGAACCAGAACGAACGGGTGTATAAATAAAACATATGTCAATTTGCGGATATCATCGCTTGGCATTACGAACGATGCCTTCCATCGCCCGGATGGACTCGATGCGGTTTCCAGCATCATTCACGGCAAACTCGACGAAAAGTAGATCGACACCACCATGATCAAGTACATGATCCTCTAACCGAAACGCACCATAGGTAGAAGTGGTCCCGCCAATCGCTGCATTAATGAAAGTAAACGCCACATTTGGAAATCTGCGCTCCAAATATCGGTATGTCAGTGCCCGGTAGCTTGTGGCTTCTGAATCCGATGCCCCTTCTCCAACTGTAACCGATCCACCAATGAAGGCGACTGTCGCCTGTTGGCCTTTTGCTAATTTATTCGCGATGCGACTTAAACCGTCATGGGTACAATAATCATGAAATGTTTTCATTTTATATTCCTTCTTATCATTATTCTAAATGGTTGGTAATCCTGATACGTCGGCAAAATGCCAGCTATAAGTCATATGACTCGCAGCTAGCTACTTATTGTAACCTTAATTTTACTAAATAGGGGTAGTATTGAGTAGGTACTCAAACTAAATAAAAGTCACTTTTCCCAACCTTCATTTGAATTCTTCGAGTAGTCCAATTTTATCAAATGGTATGGGTTTGAAATCGGGGATGAGTTGAAATACGACCGAATCTTGCCGCAAAGCAAAGTTCAGCTGAGAACCATCCTCAAAACCCAAATCGACATCAGCATTAAGCTGCAAGTTATGTTCGATCTTTCCGTGCATAATCACCGTATCAGCCAGTTTCATGGGCTTAGTTTTGTAAATAATATTCCGAAMTATAGAATTCCCTTTCGGTACCCCGGGGTCATCATTCAAAATGTTGAAGAGCCGCGGATACTTCCGCTTCCAAACCTCGCTTTGGTAGGGTACTTCCCTCAATTTAACAAACAGAGTTCCAAACAGAGTTC
>NZ_JBFUHL010000105.1:0-10520 GCF_056402415.1 Paenibacillus sp. P4_A9 | reverse complement strand
ACTCATAATAAGTGTATTAATACCGTCGAGCTCCAGTTCCTTTTATGCCTATATGTCTAAGGTGTATTATCCCGTCTGTTTGGTGTTTTTCATATGCACAGCCGGGATACTTTTACTACTAAGTCGAAACAAAGGGGATGCGTCGTGAACATGAAACCATCCACAGAAACCACCACAAGCATAACCGATCTGGATGAGTGGTTTAAAAACGCCTCCGATATCGTACGCACTTCCTATAAAGGCACTAATTCTACGCTTGTACTTGAATTGGTGTATTGTCCAAATTTAGTGGATATGAATTTTATGAACGACACCATTCTCCCCCGCATTTCCATTGCGATAAATACGGCGAATGGAGATGTACCTCTTGACCAAATAAACACTCTCTTGGGAGTTAGCTCTATTAAGGATGACAGAAATGTCAAAAACGAAATTGAACAAAAGCTCTTTTCCGGGGAATTAGTGATTTTTAATGTTCAGTCAAATGGCATTTTTTCCATTCCTATTTCCAACGCTCCAAAGCGAACTCCGGAAGAATCAAACTCGGAATCGTCGGTTCGAGGACCAAGAGATGGGTTTGTGGAAAATATTGCAGATAATATGGCGCTAATCCRCCAACGATTAAAAACAACGTCATTAAAAAGCATTGAATATACCATCGGACAAAGAAGTAAAACCAAAGTTTTATTACTTTATATTGAGGATATTCTCAACCCTTCTATCTTGACCGAGGTGCAAAAACGGTTAACGTCAATTCATATTGATATACTTGGCGGCAGTAATCAATTAGAAGAAATGCTGTATGACACCCCCTTTTCCATTTTCCCGTTAATGGATTATGTTGGAAGACCCGATTTTGTTGTGGAATCCCTCAATCAAGGGCGATTTGCCATCATCGTGGATGGAAACCCAACGTGTTTGATTGGTCCAACAAGTTTGACTCAATTATCGTTAACCCCCGAAGATATGAACAGCGGATTATATTATGTATCCTTCGTACGTATGATGAGGCTAACTTCCTTGTTTATCACGATTTTTTTGCCAGGATTCTTCACCGCTCTAACAACATTTCATCATGAGCAAATTCCGTTCTCCCTGCTTGCAACTATAGGTACGTCAAGGGTTGGAGTTCCATTTTCACCTTCGATGGAAGTATTCATTATGATTTCGTTGTTTGAATTGTTTAAAGAAGCGGCACGCCGTCTTCCGAAAGCCATTGGACAGACCGTTTCCGTGTTAGGTGCATTAATTATCGGAGATGCTGCAATACGAGCGGGACTCACCTCTCCGACCATGTTAGTTGTGATTTCCATTTCGACGATATCGAGTTATACGTTGATTAACCAAAACTTAGCGGGAAATATCGTCCTTCTTCGATATTTTGTACTAATCATGTCATTTGCTTTGGGTCTATATGGTTTGATGGTTTCATTCTTTTTTATTATTACGATTGTCTTTTCACTTGAAAGCTTTGGACAATCCTATGCTGTTTCATTTACATCTCCAAATTGGTCTAACACGCTAAAAGGAATAGTTAAGTTGCCCACCAAACTGTTGAAGAAACGAAATATCGAATTCGAACCAACAGATACAACAAGACAAAAGGAGTAATCACCCATGAGGAACATGATTCCTTTCATTATCCTTTGCAGTATGCTTTCTCTTTTGACGGGGTGTTGGGGGCAAAGGGATATCCCTGAAGACGCCTTTGTTTCTTCTTTGGGGCTGGATTATAAAAAAKGGGAATTTGAATTATATATTCAAGGTATGAATTTCGGGAGCATTGCCAAAAAAGAAGGTGTTTCAAAACAATTGCCATTTCTCTTGGGTGAGGCAAAGGGTGTAAGTATTCAAAAAGCATTTAATACGTTACAAGAATCGACAGCCATGCCTTTACATTTGGGGCATCTCCAATCGATTATCGTAAGCGAAAATGTACTGAAAAGTAAAATTCCAGATGTGATGCACTTAATTGGAGAATCACCTTTAATTAGATATAACATTTTAATGTTCGGTACAAATGAAAATATAAAAGATGTTATGCAAAGTGACATCTTTTTTAATATTTCACCATTGAATTCCATCCTATTTAAACCAGATTACATTATTTCAAGAGATTATATCATACCTGTCTTAAGATACAACCAGTTTACATCCAGATATTACCGGCAAATTGGTTCGATTTTGATTCCCTCCTTAACCCTGGATGAAAACCATTTTTCTGAAGATAAAGCAAAAAAAGTCCTTGTACTAAACGGCGAATATATCGTGTCTCAACAACAATACAAAGGTTGGTTGAGTAAACAGAACCTAAACGGAATAAAATGGTTTTCTAAAGGCATTGAAAATACCCTTTCGGTCGGAACAGAAAAGGTAGCGGTATTTGTTAAAAATACGAGGGCTAAAATTGAAGTTTTGAAGGGTGATAGACCTACCTATAAAGTCATTGTAAAAGGAAATGCTTTCATATCAACGAATGTAGAGAACAAAAATTGGCATGAAATTGAAAAAGAATTAAATGAACAAATTAAAACAGATATTTTAATGACGATCAAAAAAGGAGTGGAAAAAGAGTCTGATGTCTTAAATATTAGTGAAAAAGCGTATAAATACCATTTGAATGATTGGGATGTAAATACCATTAGAGATTTAAATGTGAAATCCATTACAGAGGTCGAAGTTAAGATGCATATCAAGCAATCTGGCGCGTACAAAAGATGACAGGAGCGGTAGTCTAAGACTGTATTTTCCGGTCCAAGACGGCCGCGTTTCTATATACATGCAATAAAGCAATTTTATTACCTAAATCTTTATTATGTCACCCTATTCATATAACGACCAGATGAGTAGAATTAAATTTAATGACAACTTCTAGATTTTGTGGCTAAATAGTTGAAAAGGATGCCTAACTAGGGGGACGAAATAAAATATGAAAACATTCCAATCTAAGCTATTGCTATTATTTATCATAATGACGCTGTTGCCGGTAATAGCATTGGGTTCCTATTCATACTTGGTATCTGTTAATGCTGCTCAGGAGAACGCAGGTCAAGGGATGCAAGCTGCTCTGGAGCAAATGGGCAAAAATCTTGATTTCCAGATGCAGCTGTACAAGAAATCAATGGATTTTATGGTTACCTCGAAAGAAATCCGTACGATTTTGTTTCAGAACAGTTTTGACCCAACGAAAGTGGAAACGATGGACGCATATTTGAACATGGATAATATCATGGGATCGTTATTTTATAAAAGTGAACAGATTGGACCGATCGCATTTTATAAAAATAATCAGTTGGTGTATGCGTTTAATAAGGTGGATGACAAAGCTCTAAAGGACTTAGGAATGAGTGAAATGTACCAAGCCGACATGGAACACGAGGGCGGCATTCAGTTGCACACCATTCAAATTGTAAAGAGCGAAACCGGTATTAAAAGTGATTACTATGTATTCGGAAGGCGGTTATACGATAATATTTACCAAGTGAGAGCAGCAAATAACGCAGGTGTTTATCTTTTTGTTGAAGAAAGGAACTTCTCTGATATATTTCGTAATGTAAATAAAAGCGGTGCTGGGACGGTCATGATCACAAATGGCAGCGGTAATATACTTTCACATACGAATAAACAAAAGATGGGCGGTCGTTTATCTGATGAAGGAATTACGAATGTTCCATCTGAGTTATCAACCGGGAGCTTTACTTCCTCGATTAATGGACAGAAAGTAATCATCGGTTACTACAAGCTTCCACAGTGGGATTTACAAGTCGTGCAAATAGTTCCGGAGGCTTTCTTCACGGGCAACATTGGATTGATAGCGAAATCAACGATTCTATTTAGTTCCCTATTATTTATCATTTTGCTCCTTGTCTCCTGGATGTTGGCGAGACGGTTCTCCGAGCCTGTCCGAACCTTGGTCGGAGCCATGAAAATGATGCAATCGGGTAATTTCGATGTTCGAATCGAGAAGCAATTTGATAATGAATTTAACCTATTGTCCAAGTCGTTTAACTTCATGGCCATCCGATTAAAGGAAACGGTTAACAAACTTTTGGAGGAAGAAAAGCGACGCGGGGAAATCGAATTGCAAATGCTCCAATATCAAATCAATCCTCACTTCGTTAATAATACAATTGGCTCAGTAAGAATGTATGCGCTCGCAGAAGGAGCTGACAAAGTTGCAGAAGTTCTGCTAGTTCTTGGACGATTGTTCCAAAGAACGCTAGGCGGTTTATCTCGGCTAGTTCGAATCCGTACGGAAATTTTAAGCTTGGAAGATTTCATTCGAATTGAACGCATGCAATACATGACGCAATTGAACGTTAATTATGAAATTGAAGAAGCGTATATGGACTACTTTATACCGAATCTGTTACTGCAACCATTAGTTGAAAATGCGATTTTTCATGGTTTCAATAAGAGTATTGAACAACCGACTTTATCCATTTCAGTCAAATTAGAGGGAGAGGATTTAATCCTTTCCCTGCAGGATAACGGTGTGGGGATGACAAATGAGAAAATCGAAGAAATTATGAATGGTGGCGGAGACATCGGTCGCCGTCTGAATAGAATCGGGATCAAGAATGTCGACCAAAGGCTCAAATTGTATTATGGCGAGTCATATGGTGTTCATTTAGAGAGCAGTGTAGGAATCGGCACGGTGGCCGTCATACGACTTCCGGCACGCAGGGAGAAAGAGGTGGATCCTTCATGAAAAAGGTCATTATAGCAGACGATAATATTATGGTTGTAGAATCTCTAGATCGCTTAATCAAATGGGAGCAACTTGGTTTTAAGGTCGTTGCTAAAGCATCTGATGGGGCAGAAGCATTGGATGCGATCAAGGCATGGGGAGGCGTTGATATCTTGATTACTGATATCAAGATGCCTGTCATGGATGGATTGGCATTAATACGCGAAATTCGAAGTCTTGGCATAGACCTTAAAGCTATTGTACTTAGCTCCTATAACGAATTTCAGTTGGTTCGAGAAGCCATGCGCCTTGGCGCCTCAGAATACATTCTCAAAACGGAGCTTGACCCCTCTTTTCTTACGGAACTGCTATGTACACTTGCCGATCAACTTGATCAAGAACGTGAAATTACAAGAAGAGTAAAAACCTGGGATACGAAGTTGGATTCTAAAATTCCAAACCAAGAGGACTCCAATTATGAGCTTTATTTAAACCGTAGGCATATTAAGGACCAAATGTTCCGGGAGCTTTGTCTCGGTTATTTATCAGAGGACCAGTTTCTTATGCGGAAAAAGGACTATCTAAATATCCGTTACCTTTCAGGGCGTCATGAGGTCATTTATTTGTCAGTTGATTACTATCAAAAGTTACTTGATTTGCGTTGGAAGGGCGATGAGCATTTATTAACCTTCGCGATCATCAATGTGATGGGCGAAATTCTGGATTCGGTCGATGGGGCAGACCTGTTCTACAATGGTTCGGGAGATTTCGTGATTATCAGGAGTTTCTCTGTTGTTGAACAAGAACATAGCGGTGAATCGCGCATTATATTCGAGAGATGCTCACAAGCGTTGGATCGTTATCTTCGTATTCAAATTTCTGGTGGGGTAAACACGGAACCATTCTCATCCAAAGTAATATCAACCTTGTATCTAGAAGCGATGAAGGCTTGTCAATACCGCTTTATTATTGGCAAGGGGAAATTAATAACAGATCAAGACATTCTAAGCTTAGGCAGTACCACGATTTCCTTAAAAAACAGCAACGAACGTGTTGATCTGTTGCGCAACGCGTTGTCTGCTTTTCACCCGCAATTAATGGAGCGGACTTTAAGCTCCTTGTATGTCAAGCAAGAGGAAATCGGACTAAGCAACTTCAATGAGGTGCTTCGGTTGTACGAAAAGTACTCGTTTGTGCTCATGGATTTTATCGAGCATAATGCACTAAAAGCCGTCTGTGGACCCAAACTGGATAGCTTTAATGAAGTTATTAGTGACCGTGAAGCCGTTCCAGAATTAAATCGTCGATTGAAAGAAATCATAATGCAAATAGCTCAAAATATGGAAACGGGTAATAGTCATGTCCGTCAATTAATGAAGTATGTACAGATCCATTTCAAGGATGAAATCACCTTGCAATCCGCAGCAGAACAATTAGGTGTGAGCAGCCCTTATCTAGGAAGGCTGGTCCAGCAAGAGCTTAACATTAGTTTTAATGACTACTTGAATAATTTTCGCATCGAGCGTGCCAAAGAGTTACTTACTGAGGGGAAATTTAAAGTTTATGAAGTAGCTGAACAGGTAGGTTACGCAAGTACAGAGTATTTTAGCCGCATGTTTAAGAAATTTGTAGGCATGAATCCAAAGGATTTTGTATCTGGTAAATATTCGTAAGAAAGTAGAATAATTGGTAGACTGGAGGGGCATGATAGATGGTAAATAAATGTAGGATCGGAGCAATGCTTGTAACATTGCTTGTCACAGGGGCTTTAACTGGATGCGGTACATCATCTTCATTACCTAAGAACAAAGCCGAAACTACGAAACCAGTTGTACAGAAGAAATACGACATTAAAGTATTTTCGACCCGGATTCAACCGAATCCTGATTCAGAAGTAATGAAACAAGTACAAGAAAAGCTAGGCCAGAATTTGATTGTATCGGCTGTACCTGATATCAACTATTCCGATAAGATGAACTTGTTATATGCCTCCAACGATCTTCCAGATGTATTTAGTGTCTTTTGGAACGATGACATTTTGAAAAATGCCACAGCTAAATTTACGGAGGAAGACTTTAAAACATACATGCCGCAGTCCTATGCGATAGCCTTAAAGCAATATCAGGATTACGGTGAGACGAAGGAATCCATCTTTAATCGCTTTACAGTAGGTGGTAAGTTGGCTGGTGTGTTTATAGGGCAAACACAGAATACATATCCTTATGGTCTTGTCATTCGCCAAGACTTGCTTGACGAATTTGGTTTGAAAAGACCGCAAACTTTGAGCGATTGGGAAGCGTTTCTTAAGGTTTACAAGATGAAATATCCGAACAAGTATCCAATCAGTACTAGTGGTAGATTTGTTTTTACACAGTCATTCTACCCCATACTTGCTGCATACGGTGTAACTTACAACAACTGGCAATTAAAAGATAACAAATTGGTGTATCCTCCGTTTATGCCAGAAATGCGAGATGCTCTGGCAACGCTAAACAAGTGGTATAAAGCAGGCTATATCAATCCGGAATGGATCACGATGGATAATAACGCGCTTATCAATGAATGGGTAAATGGAAATACCGTTTATTATCAGTTTGCTTATTTGGGTAATAAAATTAAGCAACCATTCGATCCGGGGTCGATCTTTGAACAGCAGCTTGCCAAAACTCCTCAAGCCAAATTGGATTGGATTCCGTTCCCGAAAGCGAAGAACGGCATCAAGCCAGCCTTGGTTACAAACGAAGGCGTTCTATACTCACCGGTTGCATTCGGCAAACATTTGGAGAAAGATCCAGATAAACTGCACGCCGCCATGAGCGCAGTAGATAAAATCCTGAATGATAAAGATTTGGTCATGCTACTGAGCTTTGGTATCCAAGGTAAGACGTATGATTTGGTTGATGGCTTACCTGTTGTGAAGAAAGAATTTAATAACAATGACGCCAAAACCAAAGAAGGGTTCGGTTGGAGCGTACCAGGCGGGAATAACTGGGATATTCAAAAGTCGCTGAGCCAGCCTTACTATATCGATAATTTAAAGAAGTATGCGGAAGATGCTAGTGGACTCTATTCGAAGGCGAACAATGATTGGGATTATAGCCGTGTTAACGGTCCGCTGCTTTCAACGTCTGGTGAGAACCTGGATACGAAAGGGAAAACCAAATTTGAAGAATATAATCGGATGTTTGCAGAGGTGGTGATCGGAACCAAAACGCTTGGCGATTTCGATAAATTCATTGAACAGTATAAGAAAGAAATAGGAAATGATATGACGGAAGCGGCAAACCGTCTCTACCTGAAACAATGGTTGAAATAAAATAGTAATAATTTGAAAGACTCTGGCGATCAGGGTCTTTTTTTGTTTCACTCATAATTAGTTCAGTTTTTGTGTAGTTTCTTCATTCACTTCTATTCGCTAAACTTATACAATTCAAGTATAGAAATCAGGAGGTTAGCCTATGAATCAAGCTGTGATTACAGGAACTAAGGAACGAACGATAAGCCAACCGAAAAGTAAGGTCACTCAAACACTAAGAACAATAATGAAACAAAAATATTTGTTTCTCCTCATGCTTCCAGGATTGGTATATTTTATAATTTTCAAGTATGCCCCCATGTACGGAATTCTACTCGCCTTTAAGGACTTTAATCCGATAGATGGGATCACGGGCAGCCCTTGGGCAGGATTCAAACATTTTAAACCTATCTTTGAACAAGCGAGTTTAAAACAAGTCATCTACAATACGCTGCGGATCAGCGCCTTGAAAATAGTGATAGGCTTTCCTTTTCCAATTCTATTCGCGCTTATGCTCAATGAGATTGTGTCGAGCAAGTTGAAACGAATCGTTCAAACGATATCTTATCTACCGCATTTCTTGTCTTGGGTAGTCGTTTCCGGAATTGTATTCCAGGTGTTTTCACCTAGTTACGGCCTCTATGGTTTTATTTTCAAATTGCTTGGGTGGAAGACGCAAGTCCTGCTTACACAGCCGGGTCCCTTTATTGCCATTTTGATTGGTTCGGATATTTGGAAAGAAGTTGGTTTTGCAAGTATCATTTTCTTGGCCGCAATTGCAGGCATTAACGCTGAGTTATACGAAGTGGCCAAAATTGATGGTGCAGGCCGATTCAAACAATTATTATATATTACGCTTCCAAGTCTTCTACCTATCATAAGCATCATGTTCATATTGCGGCTAGGAAGTGTATTGGATGCCGGCTTTGAACAAGTCTTGAGTTTATACAATCCACTTGTTTATGGAGTGTCTGATATCGTCGATACCTTTGTGTACCGCATCGGTCTTGAAGGCTTTCAGTTTAGCTTCGCAACCGCTGTCGGACTTTGTAAAGGTGTAGTCGCACTTGTATTGATTGTTTCCACGAACTGGATCGTGCGAAAAACTACGGATCATTCGATTTGGTGATGCGAAAGAAATGAGGAGAAGGAATGAAATCTAAGCATACGTTAGCGAACAAGTCGTTTAGTGTGATTAATATTACTTTATTGTTGCTCTTGTGTCTCACCATCGTTTATCCGTTCTGGCAGCAAGTCGTAATTTCGTTTAGCAAGCCGGCTGAAGCGAGTGTTATCGGTTTACATCTTTTTACAAGCCATCCAACGCTAGATGCGTATAAGCGCATTTTTTTAGGCGGAACGATATTCAAGGCATATTATTGGACGATATACCGAACCATATTGGGTACGTTCTTGACAGTGGTTGTAAGCGCTATGCTTGCTTATCCGCTTGCAAAGACACAATTATGGGGACGCAAGTTTTGGATGTGGATCGTCGTGTTTACAATGTTTTTTGGCGGGGGTCTCATACCGACCTATCTTCTGATTCGCGAACTGCATTTATTTAATACGATTTGGGCCTTGGTTTTACCTGGTTTAGTCAGTGCGTGGAATGTTATCATTCTGCGAAATTTCTTCTACTCCATACCGGAAGAACTGGAAGAGAGCGCACGAATAGACGGAGCCAATGATTTGCTGATCTTCTTCCGTATCGTCATCCCGTTATCTGCTCCCGTCATAGCGACAGTTACGCTTTGGACGATGGTTGCACATTGGAATGCTTGGTTTGATGCGCTGATGTATACGTCTGGCGGGAAAATCAGAATATTGCAAATCATACTTCGAGAAGTGCTGGATAATGCCAATCAAATGTCAGGTGCGAACGCTTCATTAAACTTGAGTGTGTTGGAAATGCAGGGGCAGCAGTATTCGCCAGAATCCGTTAAAGCAGCGATTCTCATGGCTGTCATCATTCCGATCGTATGCGTTTATCCGTTCCTGCAAAAATATTTCGTTAAAGGGATTATGGTTGGTGCTGTAAAAGGATAATGGTATATCGGTGTAAACCTTTATATATAATTTTTCACAAAAAACAGGAGGGTTCACAAATGTCGAAAAAAACAGTAGTTGTTGCATCACTCTCATCCTTGCTCATTGCATCTGCTTTAACGGGGTGTGCCAAAGACAATACGGCTAGCTCGACTAGCTCGCCTGCAGCTACAGCTGCAGCAGCAGCGACGCAACCGGCAGTAGCAAAAAAGTACGATATTAAAATGTTTGCGGGTCGGTTCACGCCGAATGCTGATGCAGAAAACATGAAAGCAATTAACGCAAAGCTGGGTCAGAACTTGATCATTACGGGAGCGCCTGATGCAGACTTCCCTCAGAAGATGAATCTGCTTTATGCCTCCAATGATATCCCAGATGTGTTTGCAAGTTGGGATGCAGAAATGTTGAAGAATGCATCCGCTAAATACACGGAAGACGATCTTAAGAAATATATGCCGAATTTGTATGCGCTTGCACTCAAGCAAT
>NZ_JBFUHL010000104.1:0-10536 GCF_056402415.1 Paenibacillus sp. P4_A9 | reverse complement strand
TTCATGAGTAATAGCGCAATAAGGGCTCATTTTAATATGTTTACGCCCATTTGCTCGTACTATTTGGCTTCAAGTGTCATATTCGCACCTTTGAATGCTTACAGTATTATTATATAATGAGTAGTGATATTTAAAAAAATTAAAATCGAAAATTAAGGGAGGTGTACCTATTCTCCTCGGTGCTGCTTTTGCGCTTGTTAGGGGATAGGTAAGGTATTGGAAGATCCTTTGCCCGAAACGTTAATCAGTTTTCTGTTAATGTTTGGACTAGTGTTGTTAAACGGTTTTTTTGTCGCAGCAGAATTTGCAATGGTGAAAGTACGTGGAAGTCGGATTGAATCACTTGTTGGTGAAGGCCGCCGAAATGCGAAATTTGCTCAAGGGATTATGAACAATCTCGATTCTTATTTGAGTGCTTGTCAATTAGGGATTACCCTCACATCATTAGGACTTGGTTATGTGGGTGAACCGACATTCGCCAAAATTTTAGAGCCTTTATTCGCTCCGCTGGGATTGCCAGACACTGTTTTTCACACGATTACTTTTATAATTGCCTTTTCTTTAATGACTACTCTTCATATTACGTTAGGAGAACAGTTTCCTAAGACGTACGCGATTCGTAAAGCAGAACAGATTACATTGCTTTCTGCAGGACCCATGGTATTATTTTATAAAATAATGTACCCGTTTATTTGGATGCTTAATGGTATGTCTAACTGGATGCTGCGCCGTGCAGGAATCGAGCCAACGACGGAGCATGAATCCGCTCATACCGAGGATGAAATTCGAGTCCTTATGCATGAAAGTCACAAAAACGGACTAATCGATAATACAGAGCTCGCGCTTGTTGATAATATATTCGGATTTGCAGAGACGACGGCAAGAGAAATTATGATTCCACGTACAGAGATGGAATGTTTGTATGCAGGACTTTCTTATGCCGAGAACTTAGCGATAGCAATTAAAGAAATGCGTACACGTTACCCTGTCTGTGACCCTGACAAGGATAACATTATCGGTTTTGTACACATTAAAGATTTGCTCAAACCTGATGCTAACCTCAAAGGTATTAAGAAAATCATTCGTCCGATAACGACGGTGCCGGATTCCATTCATATCAGTGATCTGCTGAAAATGATGCAAAAACGCAAGAGCCAAATGGCTTTGCTCATTGATGAATATGGCGGTACTTCGGGCTTAGTTACGCTCGAAGATATCATGGAAGAGATCGTTGGGGAAATTCAAGATGAGTTTGATGAGGAACGTCCAACGATTGAAATGAGAGATGAGAATACGTTCTCGATTGACGGATTATTGTTAATTGATGAAGTTAATGATTACTTTGGCCTTGAGATTGAGTCGGATGATTATGATACGATTGGTGGTTGGATTTACTCCCAAACGGAAATTCCGCCAAGTCGAAATCAACAAGTAAGCTATAATGATGAATTTATGTTCATCGTAGAAGAAACCGATCATTTGCGTATATCGCGTGTCACCGTGAGAAGATCATTGAATGACAATGAAATGCTGCAACAGAATATTTCTTGAAAGGCAAGAGGGGACAGTCAATAGACTGTCCCCCATGTCTATTCTATGGAATAAAAAGTATAGTCGTCAGGGCACAAAACGTGTACAATAAGTACATTGAACATGATAAAGCGAGGTCTGAACTATGAACAGCATCACGAATACAAATACGCAAGGAATTGACCCTAGAGTATTGAAGGAGCTGCTTCAGCTTCAGACATTGAGCAAAATAAGTCTATTCGCAGATGACACGTCATCTACAAGTACTGACGAAACAAGTGATTTTAGTGAACTTTTGAATACATTGATGGGACAAGGTGTGGATACGGGTGCAAGTGCTCTAGACACGTCGTCTCTTCATCAATCATTAAGCAACCTGCCAAGCGCATTAGGCGCATTGAATAAATCATATACACCATTGCAATCGATCTCTCAGGTAACATCCGTTTCACAGTTTGATGGGCTCATTGTGCAAGCAAGTCAGAAATATGGGGTGGATGCCTCGTTGATTAAAGCGGTTATTCAGCAAGAATCGTCTTTTAATCATCAGGCCGTCTCCTCGGCAGGTGCTAAAGGGTTGATGCAGCTCATGGATGGGACTGGCAGCGGTTATGGGGTAACGAACCCATTTGATCCTAAGCAGAACGTAGAGGCAGGTACACAGTTTCTAAGTGGCTTGCTTAAGAAATATAACGGGAACGAAGGCGTTGCGCTTGCCGCCTATAATGCTGGCCCTGGTCGTGTTGATCGCTTAGGTATTAAGACGGATCAGGATCTGGCGAATAAGCTTCATTTCTTACCGAAAGAGACGCAAGCGTACGTTTCGAAAGTACTCGATCATCGTCAGAATTTTGCTCAATAAATCGTTTAACTATGGGCTGATTTCCGCATGCAATATGTGGAGATCGGCTTTTCGCATTGTAGCCACTCGCTTGAGTTCTCGTCAGTTATGAGCTTTAATAGTGAGAAGGCATAGCAAGCAACAGGGAAGATGCAATGGTCATGAAGGGGAGTCAATAGATCATGCTTTATATGGATTACGCGGCTACGTCGCCGCTTTATGAAGAAGTCATTGAAACAATCGCAGAGGTGATGAAATTCCATTATGGGAATCCATCCTCGATTCATCGATTAGGGGTAGAAGCAGAGAAGCTTTTGCAGAGCGCGAAGAGTGTCATTGCTTCTGCTATAGATGTATCGCCGAGTGAAATCATATGTACATCTGGTGGGACCGAAAGTAATAACTTAGCAATAAAAGGTGTAGCCTACAGCTATCAACAACGCGGGAAACATCTTATTACTACACAAATTGAACATCCTTCTGTCACAGAAGTTTTCTCAGGGTTGGAGCAGGAGGGCTTTCGAGTCACCTATTTACCTGTCACTCCTACGGGTAGAGTAAAGCTAGAGGACCTTCAAGCCGCGATTTGTGGGGATACGATCCTTGTTAGCCTCATGTATGTGAATAACGAAGTGGGTACGATTCAACCCATTCAAGAAATAGGTCAATACCTCGCAGGTTATCCCAAAATAATGTTCCACGTAGACGCTGTTCAGGGACTAGCTAAGCTACCTTTTCAACCTAAAGCTTGGGGAATCGACCTTTGCAGCGCGTCTGCGCATAAATTTCGCGGGCCAAAAGGTGTTGGATTCTTGTATCGGAGAACAGGCGTACAGCTCAAACCATTGCTTGCTGGAGGCGGTCAAGAATTTGGCGTCCGCTCCGGTACAGAAAATGTCCCTTTAATCGTAGGCATGGCGAAAGCGTTGCGTATGACTATGGACAATCTAGTTGCGAAAATGGCACATAAATATGCGCTTAGACGCCAATTGTACGCTGGTATCGCAGCAATTCCGGAATTAAGTATTACTGGATCTGATAAGGAGACTGAGATGGCTCCGCATATCGTTCACTTTGCTTTTGCCGGAATGAAAGCAGAGGTCGTTGTGCATGCCTTAGAACAGAAGGGAATCTACATCTCAACGAGATCTGCTTGTGCGTCTGGGGAATCAGAACCTAGTGAGGTTATGTTGGCGATGGGCTGTAGTCGAGAACTGGCCGTTAGCGGCTTGAGGGTGAGCTTTTCCGATGAACATCAAGAGCAAGATATAGAGCTATTCCTACGCTCATTACAAGAGGTGGTCAAGGAGCTTGCTCCCATGAGAAACCCATCCGTCATTCAAAGGGGGACGCGAAGATGAAACCGGATTGTCTAATCTTACGATTTGGCGAAATGATGCTAAAAGGAAAGAATCGCAAGCGATTTGAGCGAAGTGTAATGATTCAAATTCGTAAAGTTTTAAGTTCTTTTCCTGACGTAAGGTATATTCCTGAGTTTGGACGCGTATATGTGGAGCTAGGGGGTGCCGCTTATGAACAGGCTTCTGCTGCTCTACAGCGTGTTTTTGGACTTGCATCCTTCAGTCCAGCTTATCATGCGCCGCTAGAGCTTGAATCGATCCAAGAGATAGCGCTGCGGATGATGCAGGCACTGCCGAAACAACCAGCGACCTTTAAGGTATCTGCTCGCAGGGTCAATAAAGCATTCCCGCACGACTCGCAGCAGATGAATTATTTGGTTGGCGGCTATGTACTTCAGGCCATTCCTGGGTTACAGGTGGATGTGCGAAATCCTGAGGTTGAGCTGCGTGTCGAAATCCGCGAGGATAAAGTGCTCTTGTATGTTGAAGTCATAGAAGGTGCTGGGGGATTCCCATCAGGGACGAGTGGTAAAGCGCTGCTGATGCTGTCAGGAGGCATTGATAGTCCTGTCGCAGGTTGGTTAGCGATGCGAAAAGGTTTGACAATGGAGGCCATTCATTTCCATAGTTACCCCTATACCAGTGAGCGTGCCAAGGATAAAGTGATTGAGCTTGCACATCAGCTGGCAGGCTACACCGACTCCTTAAAGCTTCATATGGTGTCATTCACGGAGGTTCAAACCTCCATTCATCGCGCGTATCAAGACAATCTGCTGGTCACTCTCATTAGGAGGGCGATGTACCGAATTGCAGAACGGATCGCAGAACGTGAAGAACTGGGTGCCTTAGTTACGGGCGAGAGCTTGGGGCAAGTTGCCAGTCAAACCCTGCCAAGTCTACATGCGATAGGACGTGTGGTTACGCTGCCGCTTTTACAACCGTTGATGATGATGGACAAGCAAGAGATTATTGGTCTTGCCGAATCGATTGGCACATTTCCCATTTCGATTTTACCCTATGAGGACTGTTGTTCCTTATTTCTTCCGCCATCCCCAAGTACGAATCCTAACTTACGTCTGGTGGAGAAGCTGGAAGATAGCATGACATTTCTAAACGAGCTTATTGACAAAGCGGTCTTAGAAACAGAAACCATAGAAATCGTGCATGGACAATTGAAAAAGGAATCTAACGCCCATTTATTCTAACTCCTCACTGTCGCTGTGATCGCACCCTTTCCAATCACTTGCTCTCCATGTTCGCCAGGAGGACGTGAAGCATGATTGATGCACTCTTTTTATTTCTGCAAATTACGTTAATTAATATTGTGCTAAGCGGTGATAATGCGGTTGTAATCGCACTAGCTAGCAAAAATCTACCTCTTGAGCAGAGGAAGCTTGCTATCTGGTGGGGGGCTTTTGGCGCAATCGCCTTGCGCTTGATTCTGACACTGGTAGCAGTCAGTCTGCTAACGATTCCGTTTATTCAAGCAGGAGGCTCTGTCTTGCTGCTATGGATCGCCATTAAGCTGCTTACGGACGAGGATGGTCATTCGAATGTCAAAGAAGCTTCAACACTTGGTAAAGCAATTTGGACCATCATTGTCGCTGATTTCGTGATGAGTTTGGATAATGTTTTAGCCATTGCGGCTAAGGGGAATGGGAATAATACGGTCATTATTTTGGGTATTGGTTTGAGTATTCCCATTATTATTTGGGGAAGCACGATCGTGATGAATTTATTGCAGAAATATCCGATCTTGGTCTATATTGGCGCGGGAATACTCGGTTATACGGCTGGAGAAATGTTTGTTAAGGATGAGAAGATGATCGATTGGCTGCTGCATGATTTTGAATTTTTACATGTTTGGATCCCCATTATGGCCACTGTTACCGTCATCGCCTCAGGTGGAATTGCCAAATGGCTGCGATTGGTTCAATTCAAGACACGGAATGAATGAGAAGTAGCACGCTGACGCTAGGTCAGTGTGCTGTTTTTTTTTGCCAAGTTAAAGCCCAGAAGGACCAACCATAGATCAGCAGGAATACGATGATAAGTGTAGTTGAATATCGGTACATCGTGGCGTAGCTGCCGCTCCAATTGGCGAGAGCCCCTAATACCATAGCGCCGAGTCCAATGCCGAGATCGTTGGCAGAGAAAAATGTGCCGTTTGCCGCGCCGCGTCGTTCAGGGGAAGAACGAGCAATCGTCCATGCCTGTAGGGCGGGTTGTAGGGAGCCAAACCCTACCCCATAGCAGAGGGCTGCAATAGCCAGGCTAATGTTGGAATGTGCATAGGAAAGCAGCCATAGCCCTGCAATCGTGAAAATCGCGCCGGGGAGCAGCACCCACTCAGGGCCTTTGCGATCAAAAAGAACACCGGTTATGGGCCGCACGAGTAGAACCATACTGGCGTTGCATAGGAAGAATAAGCCAACATTGGCGATACCGGCTTCGAGACCGAACAGCGTAATAAAGGTCACGATTCCCCCGTAACAAATAGCCGTGCAAAGTAGAAGTGCAGAGGGAAGAAGTGCCGTTCGTTCCCATAAACGATCCGCAATTCGAAGTCGTCGAACGGGCTTTGCAGGACGAATTGGCTTCGGATATGTAATGAAAAGTGAGCTGAACAAGGATAATATCGCCAAAATAGTTGATATCAAAAGGACGTACGAAAACCCAAACGCTTGCATGACCCAGAGACCTGTGAGTGGTCCTACTGCCATTGCGAAGGTGTTGGATAACCCGTAGTAGCCCATTCCCTCTCCGCGGCGTTCGGGGGGGATGATATCGGCGATCACGGTCCCTAGCGAAGTTGTCGATAACCCCCAGCCAATGCCATGCACAAAACGGGCGGCTAGTATAAGTGTGACAGCAGCAATATAGGAATAACCAGCAATCGTAAGCGCACAAATTGCTAATCCAACGAGTAGGACATGTTTTCTGCCTAACAGGTCTAATGCTCTGCCAGCGAATGGTCGCGTAAGGAGAGAGGAAATAGTGAATATCCCAATGACTAGTCCGACTTGCACATTGTCTCCACCTAATTGTGAGAGATGTGATGGAATCGTTGGAATGAGCATTTGAAAGCTGAAAAAGAGTAATAAATTTGCCAGCGCAGTTATTAAAAAGGGTTTCGTCCATAGTGGTTTTCGTTGTTGTTTGCTGCTAGTATGAGTTTGCTTCATGATACCTCCCCATTTGAACAGCAGACGACCTTAAGCCAGGGCATAAGGTTTCTGCGCATGCTTTAGTATACCCAGACAAATGGAATTGAACGCAGAACTGAACCTCGATAAACACCTAGCAATTTCCTGTCATGTGAGATAAAATATTTGTTGAAGGGTGTCGATTTCAATTTTAGGAGGGATTCGTATCGCTAGAAATAGCTACTCCATTGGTATTGTATTTATTGGCTTGGCTGTGTTATTGTTGCTAGGCAAATTAGGGGTTTTCCAGTTGCTTATTTCCTTCTTTTGGCCACTTATTTTGCTCGTACCTGGACTACTCTTTCATTACTTATATTTCAACCGAAGACTACCTGCTGGCGTACTTGTTCCAGGTGGCATTTTGACCACTTATGCCCTCATGTTTTTCTTTTGTAATGTGTTCGGCTGGGGTTCAATGAGTTATATTTGGCCGGGTTTCATTCTAGGTGTAGCGATTGGGTTATATGAACTTCATCTGTTTGAACGGGGGAGTGACCGGAGTGTTTGGATCGCAGCGATCGTGTTGGGACTCATTTCTGCTGCACTTTTCGGCTTAACTTTACTATTCAAATTAGGGATTTATGTAATCGCTTTGATCCTTGTCATTGCTGGACTTTCCATCATTTTCCGCAAGCGGAGATTGTGGTGATTTCGCCTTTTTCCAGTTAAATGTTTTGTTTTAAGCGCCTTTTATCTTGCATAATGTCGAGAAACTGCGTATACTAAGGGTAAATGTCAAGCGTCGGCGCTTATGTCCGACGCTTGTTTTATGAACAGAGACGAAAATTATAGGGTAGAGAGGGTTTGACATTCATGCATGCAAGAGACAAGATTCGCAACATTGCTATTATCGCACACGTTGACCACGGTAAAACAACACTCGTAGATAAATTGCTTCAACAGTCCGGAACATTCCGCGACAACGAGGCTATTCAAGAAAGAGCGATGGACTCCAACGATCTAGAGAGAGAACGCGGTATTACCATCCTTGCCAAAAATACGGCGATTAACTATAAAGATTACTTGATTAACATTGTAGATACACCTGGACATGCTGACTTCGGCGGAGAAGTTGAACGTATCATGAAAATGGTAGACGGCGTATTGTTGGTTGTTGATGCTTTCGAAGGTACAATGCCACAAACGAAATTCGTTCTACGTAAAGCGCTTGAGAGCAACCTTTCTCCAGTTGTCGTAGTTAACAAAATTGACCGTCCTAACGCTCGTCCACAAGAAGTTGTAGACGAAGTGCTTGACTTGTTCATTGAACTTGGTGCGACTGATGAGCAACTTGATTTCCACGTTGTATATGCATCCGCATTGCAAGGTACATCAAGTCTTGATCCAGAGAAACAAGACGATAACATGGAAGCTATCTATGAAACAGTCGTACAACATATTCCAGCTCCTACAGAAGATGTTGAGCAACCATTGCAATTCCTAGTTACGTTGATGGATTACAATGAATACTTGGGTCGTATCGGTGTAGGCCGTGTGAACCGTGGTAAAATTCGTCAAGGTCAAACAGTTACTGTTATGACACGCGAAGGCGGACAAAAGCAAGCTAGAATCGAGAAGCTTTTCGGTTTCACAGGCTTGAAACGTATTGAGATTGAAGAAGCAGCTGCAGGGGACATCATTGCCATTGCAGGTATCAAAGATATTAACATTGGTGAAACGGTAGCTGATCCAACGAATCCGGAAGCATTGCCAGTATTGAAAATCGATGAGCCGACACTTCAAATGACATTTGTTGTGAACAACTCGCCATTCGCTGGTCGCGAAGGCAAATGGGTTACTTCCCGTAAAATCCGTGAGCGTTTATACAAAGAGCTTGAAACAGACGTTAGTTTACGCGTTGAAGATACAGATAGTCCGGATGCATTCGTTGTTTCAGGCCGCGGTGAGCTTCACTTAGGTATTTTGATCGAAAACATGCGCCGTGAAGGCTTTGAATTGCAAGTTTCCAAACCAGAAGTTATCATTCGTCAAATCGACGGACAAAAAATGGAGCCGATTGAGCGTTTGATCATTGACGTTCCAGAAGATAGCATGGGTTCCGTTATGGAAAGCCTAGGTTCGCGTAAAGCTGAGATGGTTAACATGATCAACAACGGCAGCGGTAACGTTCGTCTTGAATTCTTGATCCCAGCACGTGGATTGATCGGTTACAGAACGAACTTCTTGACGCTTACACGTGGCTACGGAGTCATGAACCATGCGTTTGACAGCTATGGTCCTTACCATGGAGCAGGCGTTGGCGGACGTCACGAAGGCGTGCTTGTATCGAGCGAATCAGGCGTTTCCACACTGTACGGAATTCTTTCTGTAGAAGATCGCGGTATCTTGTTCGTTCATCCACAAACAGAAGTTTACGAAGGTATGGTTGTTGGTGAGCACACACGTGATAATGATATCATCGTTAACATCTGTAAAGAAAAAGCGGTTAACAACATCCGTTCCGCGAACAAAGAAGAAACAGTTAAAATGAAAACTCCACGCATGTACTCTTTGGAGCAAGCGCTTGAGTATTTGAACGATGATGAGTATTGTGAAATTACACCGAAATCGGTTCGTATCCGTAAAAAGATTTTGAACAAGAGCGAGCGCGAGCGTGCGGAGAAAAACCGCAAAATGGCGGAAGCTAACGCGTAGTTCACAAAGTATTCGAATAAAGGGAAATGTCGGCTTTCTAGCCGCATTTCCCTTTATTTTATTGTAGATTTAAGGGATAATGGGGAATGACTCAATTCGTGTGACTTAACTTATTAATGAAATGGAGTGTATGTTTGTTGACTGCCTTGAATGAATGGTTTGCCAATTACCTACCCATCACGTATCTATTAATCTTTGTTTTCATGTCCTATGTGTACAATAAAGTGTTCCGTACGCGCAAATTACCTATCCTCAAAACAGCGCTCATCTATGTACTGCTAGCGATCGGGTCCGTGATGCTCCTCGTATTTCAAATTGTAGGCTTGCCTATTGTACTTTGCTTAGCGGTTGCTATCTCTCTGATGTTTATGGTAAGAATTCGCTATTTTATTGAGAAAAGAAGCGGTAAAAGGCCGACTTAATAGTAAGGAGCACATGCCTTATGACCCGATACTGGTTAACACCGATCCATGGCTATTCGCCGCTCGTGCTGGGTGCAGAGCGCATGAACTGCTTTCCTAATGATGATTTTGAAGCTTTCCGCAAGCTTGCAGGCGATCAACATCCCCGTTTGCTCTCGATGTTTAAATCAAGTCTGCTGCTGAGCGATGAGGAAGATGTGTGTGGTTCAGACCTCGTAGAATTGGATTTAACGCATGAAGGTGATATTGTGTTTAATGGTGAGCCTTTTCATCTTTCACACTGCGCAGAAGCCTTTCTGGACCGTTTGCTGAGTAGGCGGGAAGCGAAGGCTATGGTTATCGCGATGGATGAACAACGTAAAGCGGATAATGGCATGCACGAAGTTTGGGTGAAACAATGGCTGCAATGGTTAGAGGTTGGCTATGATATTGTTCTACTAAGAGAGGATGGACGCTGAGATGAAGCTAGGAGATGCCTTTTTTAATTGGCTGCAAATGCACATAGTGTCCCAGGCCCGGCC
>NZ_JBFUHL010000103.1:0-11438 GCF_056402415.1 Paenibacillus sp. P4_A9 | reverse complement strand
GAAGTACAATGGTGCTACACCCTGATCGTCCATAAGAATTTTTTCAGCTTCTACCAAGGATTTCGCACGTTTCGTACCATCTGTTTCTGTTTGAGCGGATTTCACAAGCTTATCGTATTCTGCATTGCTGTAGTCGCCTTCGTCAAACTCGCCGCCAGTTACCCACATATCCAAGAATGTCATTGGATCGTTGTAATCTGCGCCCCATAGGGAAAGAACGATTTCGAAATCTTTTTTGGAGGAAAGCTCGATACGCAATGCGTGAGGAACTGGGTTCGCTTCAGCTGTGTATCCAAGATTTGTTTTCCATTGTGCAAGGATAAACTCAAGTGATTTTTTCGCAGTTTCTGTATCATCCGCGTTCACTTTCATTTTTGGAAGCTCTTTTAATCCTAGCTCTTTCAAACCTTCAGCAAGCAATGTCTTAGCTTTAGCAGCATCAAATTTCGGTTGCGTTTCGCCAGCCGTTTTACGGAAGTCGCCGCCAGCACCGTCAGAAGTACCACCTGGTACTAGACCAGTAGAAGCTACGGATCCATTAGCAAGAACTGTATCTACGTAAGCTTGACGATCGATTGCCATTCCAAGCGCTTGACGGATTTTTTTGTTACCCAAGGCAGGAACTTTTTTCGTTTGATACATCAGGTAGGAGTTCGTCAACTCTGGTTTAGGCAGGTTGTCCGGTTTACCTTTGTACAAAGTCAGTTGATCACGGTTGATTTCTGCCAAATCAGACGCATTTGTTTCATAAAGGTTAAGACCAGTATTTGGATCCTTAACGATATTGACAGTTGCTTTTGTAAGCTTCACATTAGCAGCATCCCAATACTTTTCGTTTTTAACTAGTTCAAGCGTTTGTCCATGATCCCATTTGCTCAAAATGAACGGACCAGCACCGATAACTTTATCAGCTTCAGCGCCATATTTCTCGCCAGCTTTCGTTACGAAATCTTCACGTTGCGGCAAGAAAGTACCGAATGCAAGCATTTGTGTAAAGAACGCGATTGGTTTTTCAAGTGTAATTTGAAGTTGCTTGTCGTTAACAACTTTTACGCCAAGAGCTTCTTGAGCTTTTTTCACATCTTCAGGAGTTTTCGCTTTAGTTACAGCTTCTCCACCTTTAATCCATGCTACTACGAAGCTATATTGCCCTTTTGTAGCTGGATCCAAAGTACGTTTGAAGGAATAAGCGAAGTCTTGAGCTTTCACTGCTACGCCGTCTGACCAAGTCGCATTGTCGCGAATATCGATTGTGTACGTAAGACCATCAGTGGAAATTTTAGGGAAATCTTTTGCAAGACCAGGAGTTGCTTTGCCATCTTTATCAATACGATATAGACCTTCGTTAAATGCGCTAATGAAAGTAAAAGCAGCATTTGCTGTTGCTTTGGAGCTATCCATAACAGGTGGCTCTGCTGAGAAATTGATTTTAATTTCTTGAGGTTTGTTGGAAGCTGGAGCTGCAGTACCTGTTGCTCCACCAGTTGGTGATGTTGTTGGTGTTGTTTCCTCTTTTTTACCGCAACCAACTGCTACGCTACCCATAAGTGTTAATGCTACTGCTGTAGAAACCCATTTTGTCGTTTTCATAAAACTCCTCCTTTAAAATATGTATGTCTAGACATCTATGGTTAGGTGTTTTGTTAGTTTTATTTACATAAACCTTACACCTTTAACCCGGAAATCAATGAAACCGCTTTTTTAATGTTATTTTACATGACTCGTATCTCTGGTAAAAAAAATTACTAGAGTCTACGCAAGGAATTATAACATATCCGAAGAGTTTGTCCACAAATAATTTACCGACGAATAATTAACAGGTAAAAAAATTTACTCTCACGGTTTCTAATTATACAACCAACGGTCAATAAAATCTAGACGATTTTGTTTGTTATTTTCTACAAATCTCAAATAAATATTACAAACATTCACTAAATTATTGCCCAGAACATCCAAAATCAGGTAGATCCACCTCATTCTATGTTGAAAAAAGGTAATTTTTACTGATACGCACAAAAAAGAGCAGTATATATAGAGCAGACAAGCCGACAAAACTAAGTCGCCATACAAGCCTGCCTACTTTAATTAAATTAGTTTGCCCCTTCAAATGGTTTTGATAACCACCAATAATACCAAATGCAATTAATAAGATCAGTACGATCAACCAGAAACCAAATTGCGTATGAAAGAGTTTGTTCCACATCAAAGAAACGGAGCCTAGTAGAAATAATGTTGTCACATCCATAGTAAACCTTGTGGTCATCTTCTTATCTTTTAGAAAGAGAAAAATGAGGAACCACACGAAAACAAACGTAATAAATGGCGCTACGGCCAAAATTGCATATAAGGTAGATAATAGACTTACTAATCCATTTAGCACGCAGCGTCACCTCTTATTTTTCTATTGCTTTAATCATTCTATACACCATACTATGCGCGGGAAGCTCGAGGCCCAATTCATTGGCCATTTTAACCAAGCTGCCATTCAAATAATCAACTTCCGTTTGGCGTGATGCCTCTACATCCTGCAACATGGAGGAATGATTCGTTTGCGTTGCCAGACAAACTTCAACAATGGTATCCCACAGCTCATCCGGAAGCTTAATTCCTTTGGCCACAGCCAAGTGGAGCACCTCTTGATAGAGATCTTGCATGAGTGAGCGTGTCCAATCCGAACGAAGCAATTCACCATTTGGCACACGTAAAATCGCTGTTAGCGGGTTAATGACAACATTAATCGCTAACTTACTCCAGATTCTAACTTCCATATTTTTCGACAAAACCGCACGAAATCCTGCTAACTCCAACATCTGCATGAATAAAATATGTTGACCGTTTTCGGCAAGCTGCTCATCGGATTCTAGAACGCCAATATACGTGATACCATGTCCGGTATGACAGACTGAATTGGGTCCGTTTCGTTTGGCCCCTTCCGTCGTTACCGCAAATAAAAGCTTATCATTACCAAGCGCTTGGCTTAATTTGATTTCATGACCAATTCCGTTTTGAAAGCAGACTAGGTAAGTATGATCAGTCATTTGACTTCGTATATAGTCGATTAGCTCTGACGAAATGGCCGTTTGCTTTACCATCAAGAAGATATAGTCGACATGGTGCGGTCGGGTAACGACGCCTCCACTTGAAACTTCTGGATAGCTGCAGAAAACAATCGGCTTCTCAAGATCAGCCTCTTGCGACTCCATCCCAGCTAACCTAATACCGTACTCCGCCAATTCTTTAGCTTGTTCTACCGATCTCGTTACTACCGTTAATTGCGCACAAAAAGGGGCAAGCTTCGAAGCAAAGAGTAACCCAAGTGAGCCTGCGCCAATCATCATGATATGCATTCTATAACCACCCTTTATACAAGTCCCCACTATTATACAGCAAAAAAGCCACAGACCAAGGCTTCCCTTGATCCGTGACTCTTCATTGTCTCCTGAATAACACTTAATCTACTCTTTCCAAATTACCATTAGCATCCATTTTGAATCGAGGCTTTTCTTCTTCCTCTTCTTCAACAAGGAAAGCCATTTTCCTAGCACGATCCATAATTTGAATAAGCGCTTTATAATCATCATTAACAACACGATAATCGGTTTCAACTTCATTCACTTGCTTATTCAGCTTATTATTCTCTCTGCCAAGTCTATCGAGTTCGTCCTCTTTCTCCTGCAGCTCTTTTTCCAATGATTTAATATGACGATTCATATCCTGGTAGGTGCTGCGCCATTGCCTTAAGAAACGAATGACAGCATCAATAGATAGCGTCTCTTCTGTAAAACCTTCACTTTTGCCTGTTGATGCTTCTGTACTATCAAGTAGACCGATTGAAGAAGAACCGGAAATCGATACAGGAGCATGCTTTTTCAACTGTGTCCGTTTCTGACGCTGTGCTTTGGCGATTTGAATAGCCGCCTCATATTTTTTCCGAACAAAACTATTCCAACGAAACCCACATGCGGCCGCTGTACGCCCAATGCGCTCTCCAACTTCTTCAAACGCAGATAATTGTGTACTTCCTTCTCGGATATGACGCAATGTCAACTCCGCTAAAATTAAGTCGTCTTCATCGCTCCAAGCATCTTGTCTAATTGCCGACATAAGGCCAAACCTCCTAACAAATTATAGGGATCTTTGGTCGGAGAGCAAAGTCTCTCCTTTTCGGGAGCTTCGATTCCTGATCAAAATCTCTCCTATTGCGGATGCATCATAAATAAGAATCAATTAGTCAGACAGGTATCAATTGATTCGTTGCCATTATTACTATTTCTATGCCCGTACTAGAGTTCATAGAATCTATTTGATACTAAATGGTATTGCCAAATTTTTTGACCCTCATACATGGGATTCGTATAAAAAGACATACTACGTCTATATGATGAAATGTTTTCAATTTCKTCACCGTTTGACGGTTTACACCACTTGGATCAAACGGTATAATGTGTTGTAGTTAAAGTGCAACGTGGTACGAGAGGGGGATGTAACGAGAATGGATCGCATGTTTCGGGTTCTATGTTTTTGGACACTTGTTATCGCACTAATGAGCTTAGCTGGCGATATGATACCTATGTCTCTGATTTTCTTTTTTCAAACTGCCGTATTCGTCATTCTAGGCTATATGCGCTTGTCAGAACGTACTTACATATTGTTGTTCTGGGGATATATGATTATCTCCTTCAGCGGATTTACGTACTGGTCATTTTTCAAAATGTCCATCTAACGCAGACGACAAACAAAAAGGTGAATCGGCTATTATGCCGGTTCACCTTTTTTCATGGCAACAAACACCTTAAACAATTCACTCATCCCATCACTTAGAAGCAATTGCCGGATGGAACGGTTCCTTTTGGAAACCTCACTAAAGGGATTCGGATCGAAATGGTTTTGCAGCTTTTCCAAAATGCCCTGCTCAACTAAGAACTGACGCTGCGTTTGCAGCTGACCTGCTTCAAATCCACTGGATTCTGCGGCCGCCTGGCACAAGCTGAAATTGACATGAGCCGTTATGTCCTGTTGCCCTTGATCGATAAAGGGATTATCATGAGCCTCATGCTTACGGTAGCACATCAAAGTTCCTTGCTGACGATGAGAGGCAAATAGTTCACTCGCTACATCTCCATAATCGATTGCGATCACACATCCGCTAAGGATTCGCCGGGAAAGTCGTTCATACCAATCTACTGCCTCTACATTCATTTCCCCCAACTGCCCATCCTGCCATTGAACTTCCAATGAGGTTAGATAGTCTACTATACGTTGGGATTGCAGGGGTACCCAGATCTCTCGGAATTGAGGCTCTTGTTCCTGCCAAATAACATGAGACTCTTGGAACGCTCGATCCTTATATCGAATGCGATGAATCGGGAATGCATCCAACAATTCATTAGCCAGTACATATACATGTTCCTGAGGCGCCTCATTCAACCACGCTGTCTCATCTAAAAAACGAATGTGTTTCTCATGTTCGACAAGCAAATCTTTTTGCAGCTGGCGATGATAGGGGCTCGATTCAATGAGTGTATACGTTAAATGAACATAGACGTGTGGCGCTGCCCTTTTCATTTCATCAAGCAGTTGGAGGGCCATTCGTCCGTTCCCACCCCCCCATTCGACCAATTCAATGTATGTTGGCAAATTGGATTGACACTGAATCTGTTTATGAATGAACGTAGCCACCATTTCACCCATGATGGTTCCAATAGACGAACTGGTATAGAAATCTCCTTGCTTGCCTATCTTTATTTGATCCTTGCGATAATAACCGCCTGGATCCTGGTACAAACAAATCTCCATATAATCTCGAAAGGAGATCATTTGATTTTTCGCGGAATAAATACGTTCTTTCAATGCCGCTATTACACTATTGCTCGCTAGTTGATTCACGAGTGTAAAACCCCCAGTTCTTTACTTAAAGACAAATGAATATGAAACCCTTATAATGATAAAGGATTATGGAAGGAGAGACAGCCCAGCATGACAAAGAAGTGGATTACCCTAACAGCGATAACGGCAATTAGCCTAGTCTCGTTGACAGCCTGTACAGACAACACGAAAGTCAAAGAAGCATTTCAACAATCCCTAAACAAACAATCAGAAATGAAGTCGTATACCTTCGATGGAAGCACGACTCTCGCGATCAGTGATGGTTTAATGAAATCAGCTAACCCGCTTACGAACGGGTTGTTATCTTTGATCAGAGAAAGCTCGATTACTTGGAAGGGTGTTAGCAATGTAGAGCCCCTTCAGTTMCAATCAGATTTTCGAATAACCCCAAAGGGATCTACATCCCCTATCGATTTACCAATTCTCATTAAAGATAGCAAATTGTATTTTAATTTGCCAGCCTTAAATAAGACGGCAGATGAGTATTACGCGATTGATTTACAAAAAATGAGCGGAACGAATACCAGCCCTTTAAACGCTGACACTTTGAAAAATTCCCCTCAAGTTTCTACGGCTCTTAGTAAGTTGATTTTCGAAGGTATCGATGCCAAATGGTATAAGGAAACCAAGGACCCAGTTAAACTGGCCGATGGAACAACAGCTAAATCAATTCAGGTTGATTTGACTACCAAAAATGTGAAAGAAATCAATACACAGTTTCAAGCCAAGCTGCCAGAGTTCATCGGGACTTTACAAACGAATGGTTATATAACAGCTGACAAAGCTGAAGCACTTAAGAAAAATGGGCTTGCTTCTCTTGTGCTCAAAGCACCAGGCAGCATGAAAATTGCGATTGATGATAAAGGCTTTATTCGCGACCAATCCTTGGATATCACATTCACAGTGACGATGGATGGTAAAGCTCTCGACAATCATATTGTACTGAAACAAACTTACGATGCTATTAATCAAGGCGCTCCTTTGACGAAGGAAGTTCCTGCGAAGGTAAAGAGTTTTGATGATATTCTCAAGCTGTTAACTCCCGCGGCTAAAAAATAAGCATGGGAGGTCAAATACTTACCTTTCCCCAAAGGTAAGTATTTTTTTGTGCTTCATTTAATAGAAATATGATAATCTATTCATAGGGGGAGAATACCATCAATGAATTCTAAAAAACTCACAGCTATGCTGTTGTCCATTGTAATGCTAACGCAACTCACATTAACTTCTGGCGGTGCTCTAGCCGAAGAAACGAAGGCATCTCAAGACGAAGCCAAAGAACTGATCCAAAAAGGACTTACTATTTTCGAAATCGATAAAGAGGTTGCTCGTTTAAACGAACAGGATGCCAAAATCGGCGAGCAAATTAAACAGAATGAACAAGATATTGTGAAACAAAATGGCAATGTTGAAACGACCCGAAAGCATGCTGGGAAAGTATTACGAGCCTATTATACGGGAGATCGAGATTCGATTTGGATGCTTCTCTTTGCGGCAAACTCCTTCACCGATGTCTTGCGTATGTTCGAATACTTACAAATGATCATCACCAATGACCATCGTTCACTAACGGCTTTCACGGATTCGTTCGAAAAGCTCAAAAAGCTGCAAACTGTACTAACCAATTCTCGGGCTGAGCTGCAAGTAACCAAAGATAAATTCCTACAGCAGCGTGAAAGGCTCGTTAAGCTTCAAGAAGAGCTGGACAAACAGCTGGCTGTCAGCGCCCAAGCGCAGGTGATAGCGTCCCAAATCAAAAGCTTAAACGACCAATGGAAGCAAGACGGCTTACCTCTGGCAAGGGATTATTTAGACAATTTATCCATGGCCTTCCGCGAACTCCCACAATTTTTGTTGTCGGACAGTAAGTATATTAGCATCACTTCCAAAACACCTGTTGTCAATCTTACGGACACAGATTTTAATTTGTATCTTCACTCAAAGAGCGAGCTTCTGAAAACATTGAATTTTGAATTCAATGAAGGATCTATGGTTGCAACAGGCAAAAAAGGTGACCTACAAATATCCATACAAGGGAACTTTATCCTACTTACTAACGCAGATAATATGAATGAAATCCGATTTGTTGTGGACAATCTGGAATTTAACAGCTTTAAGTTACCCGATACAACGATCGCAGACTTTACAAAGGAATTTTCATTAGGTTTTGTACCTAAAAAATCCGTGAGTTACCTCGATGTCATTAGTGTTGAAACCAAAAAAGGTGTGGCAGTTGTGAAACTCAAATTATCTCTGTAAACTAGTAGGGATAATGAAAATAAAGTGAGGACGAGCAACAATGGAATTCAAGATTGGTCTTATGATGGATCTGCCCGATGGGAAAATACCTGGCTTCTATGCCCAAATTGTTAAGGCTCTTGCCGGCAAAGTCGAGTTATTCGATCGCGATAAAGAAATGCTAATTGTTAGTAATGAAGAGCAGCAACGCGCAGCACTTGAGGTTACGTCACATTTTAACATTGAGACTACGCTCATGGATCTTCGTTTGCTGGGCGCTGAGGCGGAATTGACGGATTTGTTCAGTGATTACGGATTTACTAGCCGCGCTGACTATAACTATTTGTACGATAAAATCGTCATCCCTTTCCGTTTCGCAGCGAACAGTCCAGCAATCGAGGTCGATCAAGCAGCCCTCCAAGTCGAAGAGCATCTCATCGCTCAATACAAGGACGACCAAAATCACGACGTGTATGTCGTTGATCGTCAGCTCGAGGAATTGATGCACGGCATCGCCAAAGCCTATCGCTGCAGCATCGAAATATTGCGCTAAGACAGCCAAAAGCCCACATCGTCTGATGTGGGCTTTTCTCTTTTTACCACATAAGAATTTTAAGTTTCCGTGGCTCGGAAGAACAAATTCTTATTGGCGATAAAAACTACCTTTGAAACGCGGTCGCCAATCCTCGAATTACTTCGATTGAAGTTTTTCTCATAGCAAATCCGCTGCCAGTTGCGCCAGATGAGAGCGTTCGCCGCGCTCTAATGTGATGTGCCCGCTTATGCCTTCCTGTTTAAAGCGCTCTACCACATACGTAAGCCCATTGCTCGATGCATCTAGGTAAGGATGGTCGATTTGATCCGGATCACCCAGGAGAACGATTTTACTGCCCTCACCAACGCGAGATACGATGGTTTTCACTTCGTGCTTCGAGAGGTTCTGTGCTTCATCGATGATAATGAATTGCCCAGGAATCGACCGTCCACGAATATACGTTAACGCCTCTACTTGAATACTACCTAGACCGGCAAGTATTTTTTCAATATCACCCGGCTTTTTGGTATCGAATAAATATTCCAAATTATCATAGATCGGCTGCATCCAAGGACGCAGCTTTTCATCTTTTTCACCAGGCAGGTAACCAATATCCTTGCCCATCGGAACAACTGGACGAGCAATTAACAGTTTCTTGTATTTGCGATCATCCTCGATTTTCATGAGCCCTGCAGCTAATGTAAGCAGCGTCTTACCAGTTCCCGCTTTCCCAGTCAGGGTGACGAGCGGGATGTCGTCATTGAGCAGAAGCTCAAGAGCCATTCGCTGCTGCGCATTTCGCGCGGCAATTCCCCAAATGGGATCATTGCTCATATAAAGCGGCTCAAGCTTTTTGGCATCAGGCGTTACTTTCAGCAACGCTGATTTGGAAGATCCTAGTTCATCACGCAAGATGACAAATTCATGCGGATGCAGCATATAGCTCAAATTCAGTGAAGTAACGGTCAAGAAGCGATACGAGTAAAACTCATCAATGATCGATGGGTGAACGAACAGCGTGATATAGCCGGTATACATATCAGTTTGAGCCACAATCCGATCCGTTAAGTAATCCTGAGCCGGAATACCTAGCACATCCGCTTTGATTCGAACCAATGTATCTTTACTAACGATAACAACGGGTCTAGCCACATCATTTTCTTGTTCTTCCAGATGGTAGTTAAGTGCAACCGCAAGAATGCGATTGTCATTGGTTAATTCAGCAAACGTATCTTGCAGCTTCGCAAAGCTGCGGTGATTAAGCTCCACTTTAATGCTGCCCCCATGCCCAAGGGTAATGCCATCGGATAAATTGCCTTTGGCTCTTAATCCGTCTAGTAACCTTGAGACATGTCTGGCATTGCGACCGATTTCATCCGCATTCCGTTTCTTAGAATCGATTTCTTCCAACACCACGGCGGGTATGACCACTTCATTATCTTCAAATGCGAATAAAGCATTAGGGTCCTGAAGCAGTACATTGGTATCTAACACGTAAATTTTTTTCATTGGTGTGTCCCCTCCCAGATTTGGCGTTAGATCATTGGTTATATTCATACATACAACCTAGCTGTACAGGACAAACTAAACGCGAGATTCAAGGAAAGAAGGGAACGATTCTGGTGAGACTAATATACGTATGCGGACTGATACTGATCCTCGCGGTAGGCTGCAGTCAAGCGCCGAAAAGTGGTGCCCCCTCTCAAGATACGAATCAAAGACAAGTAAAAGTTCAACAAATTGCTCCGCAAAAGCTTGAAATCAAAGATTCTAAGGCGGTTGCAGCGCATTTGGAAAACCTAGCATTGGGTATCCCTCAAGTGGAGAGCGCACATTGCGTCGTCTTCGGCAATACAGCTGTCGTCGGCATTAACATTAAAAAGGAGCTTGATYGCGCCAGAGTCGGAACGGTAAAATATTCAGTCGCCGAGGCACTCAAGAAGGATCCTTACGGTGTCAATGCGATCGTGACAGCAGATATGGATTTAGATCAACGCTTACGCAACATCCGGGATAACATTCAAGCTGGCAGACCCATCACAGGCTTTGCAGAACAAATGGCTGATATTGTAGGTCGTGTTATGCCACAACTGCCCCGTGATATTCGCAATGATCCAGATATTGATAACGCAGGTCCTAATGGGACTAGCCCACAGGTTCCAGCTCGATAAATCGCTGAAGATGACAAAAAGCCTGACTGCATACGCAGATCTAGGCTTTTTTTATCGCATCAAAAACTTGGCCGAGTGAAAAATGGGCGTCTCGGCTCTCACAAGCTTTCGCATATTCAGCTTTAATGATCATGTGGGCGCTATCTATCCATTGCATCGGTGCAGCTGTTAGGTGTTCAGCCATATCGTTTGCGCCTCCTACTAGGTGGTTGAAAACGCTCCTTACACTTACAGTATAGCATAGCGAGTGCCAAGCGTTCCACCATTATGTATCTATTTTCAAACCCAAGAGCACTCCTCTTTTGCCCAGATAACTTAAGTGTACGTTGATTTGTTAAACTTATGTCCTTAATTCACAGCGTTAAACCGCTATTGATTGTTGTAAATGGGGTTTGAGTTAATATCAGCCAACAACTTCTCCGCACTCTCACGATCGAAACAATGCTTATGATATTCCCCTTCGTGATCATAGCCAATCCATATTTTCAATGGATCCTCTACAGGCAGAACCTCAAGATTGCTGACCCCATGATCCTCAACTAAAATAAGTGCGAAAAAATCCATCGTATCTTTAGCTGCTTCATCCTCTGGCCGGGCCTGGGACACTA
>NZ_JBFUHL010000102.1:0-11470 GCF_056402415.1 Paenibacillus sp. P4_A9 | reverse complement strand
AGTTTAAGAGTATACCAGGCGGCAAGGCCAGAAGTATGCCTTTTGTGGGAAGCGGCATAGGCGGTAGAAAAGATCTGCCAGGCGAGCACGGCTTTCGACTATTCCCACGATTTTATCGTCATGTCATTGATACCTTGAAGCGGATTCCCTATGAGAATGGTTCGGTTTACGATAATTTAACAGAAGTTACGCGTTTAGATATTGCTACCTATACAGCGCCATTATTGCCTTTATTGGCCAAAATTGAATTCAGCTTAGATAATTTATTGGTGTTAATTAAAGATCTTTTTGATAATGGGTTAGGACTTACGTTGGATGACATGGAGCAATATGGTCGTAAGCTATGGCAGGTCATGACAAGCTGCGAGGAACGAATCCGTGAGGAATACAATTTGATAGATTGGTGGGAGTTTATTGAGGCTGAGCAACAGTCACCCGCCTTTCAGAAAATTTTCGCAGGCTTCACGAAAACGCTGGTTGCCTGTCAGTCTAAGATATCGAATACGCAAACGGTAGGACCTGTAGCTGTTCAGATGACATTAGACATTACGACACCAGGTACGAGCTTTGTGCGTCTTCTAAATGGTCCAACGAATGACAAATGGATATACCCGTGGCTATCCTATCTACAGAATCAAGGTCTTAACTATCATTTGGATGCTAAAGTAGAGAGCATTAATTGTGTCGATGGACATATACGAAGTGCTACAATTACTAAGAATAGTGAAACATTTGATATCGAAGCGGATTACTTTATTGCGGCCTTTCCGGTTGAGGTTATGGGGAAAATGATCACGGATGCGATGCTGGAAGCAGATCCGTCACTTCAAGGCGTTCAGAAGCTAATTGACTCTGTTGCTTGGATGAACGGGATTCAGTATTACTTGAAGGAAGATGTGCCGATTACACATGGTCATGTGATTTATTTGGACGCCCCGTGGTCCCTAACTTCGGTCTCACAGAAGCAATTTTGGCCGGATGTGAATTTAAGCGAATATGGCGATGGCACAGTGAAAGGTATCCTGTCTGTTGATATCTCGGATTGGGATACGCCTGGCCTTCTATTCGGCAAAACGGCGACTCAATGTACTGCGGAAGAAATTAAGGCAGAGGTTTGGGCTCAAATGAAACTAAGCCTTAACGTGGATGGTGCGGTTATTCTAGAGGATTCTGTTCTCCATTCTTGGTTCCTGGATACGGATATTCAATTCGTCAATCCAGAAGGTGCTTGCACGAATATGGAGCCGTTGCTCATAAACCGTGTAGGGACTTGGAATGACCGTCCAGAAGCATTTACCGGCATACCGAATTTATTCCTTGCCTCGGACTATGTTCGGACAAATACAAACCTAGCAACCATGGAAGGCGCGAATGAAGCAGCGCGACGGGCAGTTAATGCTATTTTGACACGTGATGAATCTGAGGAAGAGCCCTGTAAGATTTGGGACATGTATACCTTTGAATTGGGGCATTTCGATGTCTTGAAAATGTATCATATGCATGATCATAAACGTTTCTCGAAGGGGCTGCCATGGGATGGTAAGATGCTCTAACCCCTTTTCCAGTAACGAGATTTACTAGGAGGATATGATGTTAAATTTGCCGGATTATGAGACGTTTAGACAAATCTATCAGGGTGAGCGAACCGTATTGTACCGCGCTATACATAAGCAAACAGGCGAGAAGGTGATCATTAAGACGCTGCGCTCTGACTTCCCGATTGCTACAGATGTCGCTAGGTTAAAGCGTGAATATGAAATTGGGAAGATCCTGGACATCCCTGGCATTGTTAAGCCTCTTGCGTTGCCGAAGTATCAAAATAGTGTAGCGTTGGTGATGGAGGACTTTGAGGGGGAAACACTTGCTGCGTACTTTCCGCTGTTTGGGCAATCGATTGATGCCTTTCTACATGCAGCTATTCATTTGGTCAAAATTATAGGCGAGGTTCACCAACGCGATATCCTTCATAAAGATATTAAGCCTAGTAATATTATTATGAATCGGCAAAAGCGAATTATGAAGCTGGGCGATTTCAGTATTTCTTCGTTTACAAAAGAACGTCAAGAAATGCTAAATCCCTTATTGCTAGAAGGAACCCTCAGTTACATGTCGCCTGAACAGACGGGGCGCATGAACCGGATTATTGACTATCGTACGGATTACTACTCACTTGGGGTCACGTTGTATGAGATGATTACGGGACGTCTGCCATTCGAAACAGAGGAACCGTTAGAACTGCTGCATTGTCATTTTGCTGTCACGCCGACACCGCCCGCAAGCATAAGAATGGAAATTCCGAAGCCGTTGTCAGATATTATCATGAAGCTGCTTTCTAAGGATGCAGAAGACCGTTATCAAAGCGCCTATGGGATCATTCAAGATCTTGAGCAAGTGTTAATGATGGTCAATTCGGATGAAGGTATTCAGGATTTCACAGTGGGTTGCTATGATATGACGGATATATTTCAGATCCCGCAAGGCTTATATGGTCGCTCTAAAGAGATCACAAAGCTGCTGCGCCGCTATAGTCATGCGGTTCATGGCTCGTTAGAGGCAGTCTGGGTCACGGGCGAGTCAGGCTATGGCAAGTCTTTTCTAATTGCTGAGACGATGAAGACGATTATGAAAGATAACGGCTTGTTTTTATCGGGTCGCTTCGAGCCCAATATGCAACACATTTCCTATCATGCGATTGCCAAGGCCTTGCAAGAACTCGTCCGGCAGCTACTGACAATGAACGATCAGCAACTTGATGACTATCGCATACGCTTGCTCAAGGTACTGGGAACGAACGGTAAAGTTTTAACGGATCTTGTGCCAGAACTTGAACTTCTGATCGGGGAACAACTTGCTGCGAAGCAGCTCCCACCCCAAGAAACTCAGAATCGATTACATTATTTGCTGCAGCAATTTTTATTAATTTTCTGTGCCAAGGATCGGCCGATTGTCTTATTCATGGATGATTTACAATGGGCGGATACAGCCTCCTTACAAGTATTGGAGCTGCTACTCAATGACTCACAGTTGAAATATTTCTTGTTTATTGGCTCCTATCGAAGTGAATATGAGGGCAATTGCTTGTCGTCCATGCACGTCCAGTTACTGGATAAGCTGCCAACTCGACTCATTGAGGAAAGAGTAACGCTCCAAGCGTTGGAAATTCATGATGTCAAGCAAATGATTGCAGAGTCCTTGAAAACGGGGCAAGAGCAAGTCGTGGAACTGGCTGAGTTAGTTGTACAAAAAACAGGGGGGAACCCCTTTTTCGTCAAACAATTCCTAACCGCTTTGCACGAACAAAAATTGCTTTCGTTCAATTATGAAGTTAATCGCTGGATTTGGGATATGGTCGAGATTCAAAGGCTGCGAATTACGGATAATTTAATGTTTCTTCTAGCAGAGAAATTAGAGCGCATGCCTTCGAGGACGCAAGATGTCTTACGCTCGGCTTCATGTTTAGGTGTTTTCTTTGACTTGGAGGCTTTGGGGATTATGATGCGTTGCTCCTTTGTGGATGCACTGCAGGAGCTGGAAGTTTCCATTCAAAGCGGATTAATTATTCCAGTAGGTATGGACTATAAATTTTATACAGAAGGCGATTCTAGCGCACGGGAAATCCGATTTATGTTCGTCCATGACTCCATTCAAGAAGCCATCTATGGTTCCATTGAAAGCGCGAAGCTCACAGAGATGCATTTGAACATTGCCCAATTGCTTCTCTCGGAATTGACTGAAGTTGAAATTGAACGGCGGATTTTTGAAATCGTCAATCATTTGAATATGGGTTCTGACTTGATCACCGAGCGAACCGAAGTTATTCAGCTGCTTGAGTATAATCTTAGTGCAGGACGCAAAGCGAAAGCTTCGAATGCTTACCGATCAGCGCTTCAATATTATCATAAAGCTCTGCAAGTAATGAGTCAGATCAAAGGGATGGAATTGGATGAATTAAGCTACACCATTCGATTAGAGGAATCAGAAGTACTCTATTTGAACGGTCAGGCGGATGAGGCTGAGATCTCTTATGAACAACTCCTGAAAGAAGCGACAACAGCTGAGCAGAAGTTGGAATTGTATAACTTGCAAGTGGTGCTGTACACCAATATTGGAAAGCAGCATAAAAGCGTCAAGGTCGGCTTGAAAGTTTTGGCGGAGCATGGCATTCGGTTAGTGGAAGCACCTACGAGCGTACACATTGCCCTTGCTTACTTAAATGTGAAGCGACTGATTGGGCGAAGAAACACACTTCAGCTCTATGATTTACCGATCATGGAAGACGCGTATCGCACCAAATTAATGAACCTTATGATAAGTGTCGCTGTATCTGCCTACTTTGTGAATACGAATCTATTTGTTTTGTTTATGCTTAACATGACCAAGCTTGCATTGAGATACGGAAACTCGCCTGCGATGGCCTATGTGTATGGTGCGTATGGTTTAATTCTGGGATCCGGATTCGGCGATTATCAGAGCGGATATCAATTTGGTCAACTGAGCAATCGCATGAACGAGAGATTTCAATCACATCAATTCCGAAGTAGAAGCTATTTTTCCTTTGGATTGTTCATAACCCCGTGGGTAAAACCGCTTCAAAACTGCCTTGTACATTTAAAAGATTCGTTCCGGAGCGGGATTGAAGATGGTGATTTGGTATTTGCAGGATATGCACTGACCTACCAGGTGTTGATCAAAGATTTCCAGGGAGTTACGCTCACGGAAGTGCTCGAAGATTTAACCGGAAACTATCGGATTTTGGAGCAGACGAATCATCATGATACGCTTCTAATGATGGAACTGCTTCGTATGGTTATTTTGAATGTAGAAGGAAAGACCTTAAATCCATTGTTAATCGGCACTAATGAAGAGGAAGACGAACAATTTGTACGAAAATTGGAAAATCATCCGAATCAAGTAATCCTCCACGTATATACCGTCAAAAAAATGATGTTATATTATTTATTTGGGTATTATGAGGATGCTGTGAGAATGGGGAGAGTTGCTGAACCGAGACAAGTGGCTTCCTTTGGTTTGTTTCATATGCCAGAGAATTATTTCTACTTTGTCTTATCCATCTCTGCCAGATTTAGTGACATGTCCATGAGTGAGCAGAAGACTTGTACGAAACAAGTGAGGAAAATGCTGCGAAAAATGGATAAGTGGGCTAAGCATGGTCCGGAGAACTTTCTTCACCTCAGTCTGCTTATGCACGCTGAATGGCATCGAGTGACGGGACAAACACACCTGGCCGAGCAAGGATATGATAATGCAATACGCCAAGCAAGAGAACACGGTTTCATTCATCATGAAGCTATCGCTTGTGAACTCGCTGGAAAGTATTATAAGCAGCTTAGACGTGACAAAATTGCCAAAACGTACCTCGTTGATGCGTACTTCGGCTATGTCAGTTGGGGGGCGACGGCGAAAGCCGAGGATCTGATCAAGCGGTATCCGGGTTATTTAATCAGCTTACTTGAGTCTACAGATGTGGCAGCAACTAAAATCAGTGACTACTCCTTACAAGCCATTGATTTCAAGACCATTATGAACACATCCCGTTCACTTTCAAGTGAAGTGAATTTGGAGCAATTGATCAAACGTCTGATGGAAATCGTCACGTATTCTTCTGGTGCGGAGAGGAGTATTCTTGTTCTGAAGGATAAGGAAAGATTGTACGTTGAAGCGGAGATGCTTGCTAGTGCGGGTCGGGACTCCTGTACAGTTAGCTCTGTCTTGCTAGAATCACGCGACAATCTACCCCATGCTATCATTCAGTATGTTGCACGTATAAAAGAGGGGGTCGTGTTAGATGATGCGGAGAACGGTGGTTTTTTCACAAACGATCCCTATATTCAACAAGCCGAGAGTAAGTCAATCTTCTGTGAACCGATTCTTCACCAAGGTAACTTAGTTGGCGTCTTTTATCTGGAAAATAATTTGATTCGCAACGCATTTACATCAGATCGTTTAGATGTGATCAAGCTATTATCGGCACAAGCCGCAATTTCCATTGAGAATGCTAGATTATATAATGATCTCGAATCCAAGGTTAAAGAACGGACGAATGAGTTGATCTTGATGGAGACCTCGCGGCGAGATCTCTTATCGAATATATCCCATGATCTAGGGACGCCTCTTACGTCGATACAAGGCTATGTAGAAGCGATTCTGGATGGTGTGATTCAGGAGCCGGAGGAGCAAAGGAAATACTTATCCGTGGTGCACATGCGCATCGTTGGTATACAACGATTGATTACGGATTTGTATCAGTTGAGCCGACTTGAAACCAAGCAGTTCCATTTCCAGCTTGCACCAACATCGTGTGCAACGATGGTTCGTCAACTTTTTGACAAGTATGAATTAGATGCGCTAAAAGCGGGAATTACCTATACACTCTGCATGGAGCAGATGGATGGGCAAGAAATGCTAACGGTGGATGCGGATCGAATTGAACAGGTTTATTCTAATATTATCTATAATGCCATTAAATTCTCTACAAGCGGCTGTTCCATTGATGTTCGTATTGAAATCAGAGATGAGCCCTATGAGCTCGTTATTCGAGTGTCCGATACGGGTGTCGGGATCAGTGAAGAGGATCTTCCACATATATTCGAACGCTTCTACAAGGTATCCAAATCGCGCAGTAACTCTGGCGGAAGCGGCTTAGGACTTGCGATCGCGAAGGAAATTGTGCAATATCATGGTGGGCAAATTTGGGCGGAAAGCCGCCTTGGCCAAGGGTGCAGCATTTCATTCTCGCTGCCCTTACACCGCATATAAGTGCTCCAAACCGTACATCTTACTAATAGATGTACGGTTTTTTGCGTAGAAAGGATGTGTCTATACCCATGGTGTTGTTTCCAATGTTATTGAATTGGACTTGTGATATACTTCTGTAGATATTAGTCATCGAAGGAGTTTACACACATATGCAATCATTTATTCAGTTTAATCCAACAAAATTATGGTTTGGAGAAGGTCAGATCAAGCAATTGCAACAGGAGCTAGGAAACACTGGGAAACGCGTGCTGCTTGTTTACGGTGGAGGAAGCATTCGTAAAAATGGTGTATACGATGCTGTGAGGAAGCAACTTCTAGATATGCAAGCCACTGTCGTTGAGATGTCAGACGTAGAGCCTAACCCCAGGTTAACGACCGTTAAGAAGGGAATTGAGCTATGCCGGAGTGAGCAAATCGATCTCATCCTTGCTGTAGGCGGAGGAAGCGTCATTGATTGTGCCAAAGCAATCTCCGTAGGTGTTTATTATGAAGGGGATGTTTGGGACATCATCACAAGGAAAGCTGAGCCGCAAAAGGCGCTCCCATTTGGGACAGTTTTAACACTTGCCGCGACAGGCTCGGAGATGAATAACATCTCTGTTATTACGAATTGGGATCGCAATGAGAAGCGCGGCTGGAGCAGTCCGTTGGCTTATCCTGCTTTTTCTATATTGGATCCTTCCTACACAACATCCGTACCCTTGGATCAGACCGTATACGGGATTGTGGATATGATGTCACATGTGCTTGAGCAGTATTTCCATCGAACCGAGCATACCCCGATGATGGATCGCTTCATGGAGGCCGTCCTTCTGACTGTTATGGAAGCAGCCCCGAAACTATTGTCAAATCTGCAGGATGTCGAGCATCGTGCTACGATTATGTATGCTGGTACAACCGCTTTTAATGGCTTGCTCTCGTGTGGGACAGACGGAGGGGATTGGGCGTCACATCAAATTGAGCATAGCTTATCCGCCGTATACGATATCCCTCACGGGKGTGGACTTGCCATCGTGTTCCCGAACTGGATGACACATTGTGCTGAGGATGATCCTTCACGCATGAAGAAGCTGGCCATGGCGGTTTTCGGCATTGATGCTGCTGGCAAAACAGATCATGAGATTGCCTTGGAGGGCATTCATGCCCTGCGCCAATTCTGGGATTCACTCGGAGCGCCTAATCAATTAGGATATTATGGTATTGATGATCGGCGAATTGAGGAATTAGTGCATAAATCATTTATGAAGCCAAGCATTGGGCAATACAAAATGATGACAAGGGATACCGTCAGAGATATTCTGATGAGGTCGTTAGCATGAAATACTATATATACGTACTAGCTGGCGCCATCAGCTTCGGGCTCTTGTCGACTTTTGTCAAGAAGGCCTATGAGTCTGGCTTTCAAGTAGGCGAGGTGGTTGGCAGTCAAATCTTTTTTGGTTTAATCATGATGTGGCTAATGGCGTTTGTGACAGCCAAATCAGCTAGACAAGGCTCAGCGGAAGCCAAATCATTTCGTGTGTCACCTCGTCAAGGACTCATGCTCATGTTAGTCGGAACAAGCTCGGGTCTAACCGGGATCTTTTATTATGCGGCTTTGCAATATGTGTCTGCCTCCTTTGCAATTCTCTTGTTGTTTCAATTTACGTGGATTGGAATTATCCTAGAGGCCCTAATAGATCGAAAACGTCCCAGCAAGGATAAACTCATCGCACTCATTTTCTTATTTGTCGGAATTATTATGGCAAGTGGATATTTAAAAGGCATGGTAGAAGCACCCTCGTGGCTTGGTATAGGCTTGGGGTTGTTATCGGCACTAACGTATGCGTTGTTTATTACCATGAATGGTAAGGTTGCCAAGCAAATTGCGCCCATTACGCGAGGCGCTGTTATGCAAACAGGCTCATTCATCATCGTCATGCTGATCTTCCCGCCTCACTTTCTGTGGAACGGATCACTGCATGAATCGTTATTGCCGTGGGCATTACTGCTAGCCTTGTTCGGCGTTGTTATCCCGCCGTTGTTTTTTGCAATTGGTGTGCCGCGAATTGGCGGTGGCATGGCCACAATCATGAGTGCGGCTGAGCTGCCGACTGCAGTGATTATGTCCTTTATCGTGCTGCATGAGTCCGTGAGTGGACTGCAGTGGCTAGGTGTAATCATTACGATGTTAGGCATTGCCTTACCAGAGTTATTGAAACGAAGACAACGCGTTCATCGGCTTCAAACGGAATGAAAAAAAGGTGGATCTCCTAGTGAGTAGGGGATCCACCTTTTTGTTCATGGTATGAAAAAAGGCCAATTGGCCTTTGGTGATCTAGGGCTATACAATCGCGAGTTGTTTCATTTCCAGCTTCACAGTTGTTAAGTGAGTAAGCTCTGGAAGGGCGTAGTATTCGGCTAATCGGCGAAGTCGCATATAAATGGTTCGTAGAATGACAGAATCTAATTCCGTGATCATAGCGCGATTTGCGACATAGTCGGACATGCTCATTTTGATCAGGAAAGGACCATTTCTTAGATCGGTATATTTCCTTGGCTGAAGCGGGTCGCCCATCGTCAAATATTTGGATTGCTTCAACGCGGCTTGAAACCGTTCAACACAGGTTTTGGAGACTTGGATGTACCTTTTGCCCCCCATGGCATCAGACACGGTAAGTATTTGTTTTTTTTCATCTAAGGAATTACTTTTTAAATAAACAATTTCGTGTGGAGCGACACCCTCGATAAGCAGACGAATAATGATGGCATCTTGTGGATTGATACATTGTGTCTCGATAAACTGAATTTTCTCTAGAGTAAGAATACGAAATCAACATCCCTTCAAGTTTGAACTTAGTTTTCTGCAAAAATTACATTTGGTTTTCAGAAACAAGCAACTATACATGATATGAGATGGGCGGAGTAAATATGCCTAGACATATGTTATGAGGTAACTATAGCTGAAAGAATTACTAGGGACAATGAGGGGAAAGTCCTAAATAATGTAAGTCTGATTTCGACAAATTCATCGTGTGAAGCATTTTTTTAGTGCGAAAAAGGTAATCTCTTGTTTTCGCAGAAATGGAAAGTATCAAACTTAGGGATGGTGGTAAGCGGATGGGGAATGAAATAGAGAAATTAAAAAAAGTATTAGGACTGGGCGATGCAATTGGTATTGCTATTGGTCAAATGGTCGGAGCGGGCATACTTTCCATTACAGGGGTAGCGATAGCCTTGACGGGGGCGGGGGTCCCACTTGCTTTCTTGCTCTCTTCGGTGTTTATGCTCATCATCACGATTCCACTTGCTGTGCTTGGGTCCGTGCTGCCAACGACAGGAGGCATGTACACATATACCAGTCGATTGCTTTCACCAAAAGCCGGGTTCGTGTATCTGAGCTTATTTACCTTCGGGCATCTTACAATAGCAGTTTATGCGATATCGTTTGCTCACTATTTGCAGGGGATCGTGAAGAGCGTGCCCATTATGTTGGTAGCTTTCCTTGTATTAACTTTTTTCTACCTCATCAACCTGTTCGGAATTAAGTTCATGTCAACGCTGGGACGAGTGCTCATCGTAACAAAATTGGTATCGCTATGTATTTTCATCGCGTGGGGAATGTCAGAGGTGGACTTTACTGTATTTCAACCAACTTCCTATTTTCCACAGGGGATCAGTGGCTTTCTAATGGCAGTTGGGATGACATCCTTTGCGTCTGGTGGGGCATATGCGATAGTCGAACTCGGCGGCGAAATGAAACGGCCTAAGCGGGATATTCCATTGGCCATTCTAATTAGTTCTGGGATTGTGGGATTGCTTTACATTGGAATGGGTATTGTTGCAACTGGTGTATTGCCTATTTCAGAGGTTGCGGGGGAGTCGTTGATTGACGTTGCTACATCGATTCTGCCGAAGCCGTTGTTTTTATTTTTTGTAATTGGCGGGGCTATGTTCGCCTTGGCATCAACATTGAATGTCACGTTCTCATGGGTGACTAGAGGCATGCTAGTCGCGTGTCGAGATGGATGGCYGCCAGCTTCGTTAGGTAAGGTAAATCAAAGATTCGGGACACCTCATTGGTTACTAACATTTTACTATATACTTGGGATTATCCCCATTGTGACCGGGGTATCTTTGGAAACCATTTCTCAACTCGGAGTAGGCGTTTTACTCATCGCAAGCATTTTCCCTGTCTTATCCGCAGCAAGACTTCCGCGTACATTCCCAGAATTATATCAAAGTGCGCCTTTCACAATGAAACCTTACCTGTTCTACATAATCATATGTATTGCTGTCGGTTTGCTGGTGTTCCAAGGGTATCTCCTGTTAAGTCGCCTATCTGTTCCGTTACTGCTTGGAACTGTATTCATTATTATTGCTGCAGTTGGCTATACCATGATCAAAGGGAAAAATCCAGATCTTACCCCGAGTAAACCTTCTACTACAAATGAGATCCCTGACATTACATTACCGCAATGACTGATTTGAGTTCCTTGATAAATTCTTTGCAAGGAAGTGACAGATGACGACTCTTGAGCCGTAAGGATCGGAAGGAAACCCCTAAATCCACGCCAGTAATTTCTAGTGCGACGATGCTGCCTGTTTCTAAGTAAGGATCGTATCGCATGCCCGTCTCCGTATAGAAGCCAATCGCGATTCCTTCAGCAATGATTCGTTTAGCCGCCTCTGAATTTCCGAGTTTAAATAAGAT
>NZ_JBFUHL010000101.1:0-11519 GCF_056402415.1 Paenibacillus sp. P4_A9 | reverse complement strand
CATCATAAATGGCGTTAGATTGCTGGATCCTTCGTAGAGCAGCCTCGAGAATTGGTCAGGCAGCCCATCCGCGGTTTCCGGGAAACTCACACTAAGCACATTCGGTCTGCTGGAAATATGTAAGTTGAATAGAAAGACGTTCCCATCGTCCGTAGCCAGCGCTCTTATTTGTTCCATGGCAGAAGTCGGGTCTCCATCGGTGGATTCTCCATCTGTAATATGGATAACCACTGGCGGAAAACAATGAGGATACTCGCTGATCCATTGACTCAGAATGGTATAGGCGGTATTCATCGCCTGACACATGGGTGTCCCGCCGTTCGAGACTGGATCAAACCAGATTGGAAACTTTACAATTTGATCAACAATACCGCCAGCACCGTCGGGAACTTTCTTCAGACGCTTTTCCAGCCTTGACGGATTATCCGCGATTTCACTAATCGGTACCAATTCTTTTCCGGCAAGTACGCCACCGAAGGCCGGCCCAACACTGGCGCCATAGCCGATCACACCAACGTGGAAGTAATCGCGTATCCCCTCCGACTTCGCACACTTTATAATGAGATTCTGCAATAACCGATTGATTGCATCCGATACACTATCGGCTTTGGTGCTAGCTCCGAAAGGGTCGGACATGGAACCGGACTGATCAATAATAAACAGAAAAGTAGACGGATTGGAGCGGCTGATTTCTGCTGAGTACATAGTTTTCCTCCTTAATCATGTACATTAGTTAATCATATTCCGGTGGGAATGAAGATTTGTGCTTTTATAGAAAAAAATTTGGGCAGGATTGGAAAAGCTAAATAACGAAAGATGTATGGACTCTAAAATCATCAGCCAGATAAGGATGCGAAGTAGAGGCTTTTAATACGGGTCAATAAATATAAAAGAACCTTTCCAATATCGAAATAGTGGGAGGTTCTTTTATGGCTAGCTATTTACCCAGTCTGCCCAGTATACTGTCCGTTAGCGGAGAGGTATATCAATATCCCCAAATAGCAATGGATCCGGATGGCTTTAGGATTTATGATTTTGATAAGATCACCCTGTTTATCGATTGTTTGTTCTGAACTCCTTCCAACCACGGAGAATCGGATGACAGCACAAATTCTGAGCGATGAATTTCATCTAATGCGGCTAACAGCTTCCCTTTTTCCGGTGCTTTCATTGTGAAACAAAGCTGCATGGTTGGCTTCGCGAGACTATTTTCAGACATTTCAATATCAGGTATCATTTTCATCTTCATAATTTGAATGCCTTGTTCCCCTAAAGCAGATGCGATCGAGCCTAGTACGCCTGGATGATCCAGCACCTTAACGGTAAGCTCATGAACACGCCGGTTTCTAAGTAAATGTTTCTCCCATTTGTTCAAGAGCAGCAAACTGACTAAAGCCAAGAAGGTACACAATACAGCCACAAAGTAAAACCCTGCTCCTACGCAAAGTCCAACGGCAGCAACAACCCAAACAGAGGCAGCTGTTGTCAGTCCACTGATGACGGAACCGTTCCGTAAGATGGCTCCTGCTCCAAGAAAGCCGATACCACTGATTACTTGCGCCGCTAATCTAGCCGGATCAGCTCGGACATTCGCTTCAGTGACAAATTCGGAGAACCCATAGATGGAAAGGAGCATGATTGTGGCAGAACCTAAACATACCAGGATATGTGTTCGAAACCCTGCAGCATGGTTGCTCCATTCTCGCTCCAGCCCAATGAATCCACCAAGTAAAGTTGCGACTAACATCCGGATCATAAGATCTAGGTGAGATATATACCAAACGCTGGCAACATTACTCATTGCTCAACCCTTCTTTCCTCCATCATTCATTCCACATAAATAGGATTAGTAAATCCGATCATGGTATGGACATTATGAAACGTCCCGAACAGCTCGGCCCGAATCCAAGTAACATCTTCCAAATCTGGTGAGATCACTTTTTCTGTGTTCTCTTTCGTCAGTTCACACACCGCTATTTCACCTTTGTTGCTGTTCAGTCGCATAATAATTGAGGATTCGACCGGCTCCCAGTGATTTTCCCTCGCTGTTAAATCAACCCCGAGCACGATCTCGAGTTGATTTGACGGCTTCAGCTCTCTATTAAGCGTTCCTCCGATACCAGCAAGAAGCTCGCMATCCGTTCCACGAATGGATAACTTCGGAAGCGGACCCATAGAGACACACACCGCCCCACTTCGTAAGGCGTTTAATACTCCGGATTCAACCGTCCCCTCATCTTCAGCTATCTTAAGATATGTGGCACAGACAGGTTCTTTCACTGGATCTTTGATATGCCAATCCCTTCCGCTAGTAGCAGAGATCCGAAGGCCCTTATTAAGAAGGTCGGTCCAAAATGCGAAAGCCCGAATATTATTCTTTTGGATAGAAGGGAATAGACCTGACCAGACTTCAATGTAATCCACTTCACGCCAATCAGAAACCTCAAATTCCCAAAAACATCCCGTGYACATAGGGCTGCCGACTCGAAATGGATGAGCGATCCCTACTACGCCTCCTTGGCGATGAACGCCTTCGATTCCTCGCTTAATATGAAAGGGACTTAAATTCCGCCAATCCACATAGTCGCGAATTCCCAACGTAACCATATGACCAAAAAATGTAGTCCATTCCAGCCCTGGTATAATTTCAATATCGATTTTCTCCTGAACTTGCTCTCTGCCAGTGAGTCCCGTCATCGTATTGTGATCAGTTAATGCGAAGCCCGTAAGACCGAGTGCCTTAGCGGCTTCTGCGAGTTCCAGCAGCGATTGTTTCCCATCACTGTGAAATGTATGGGTGTGTAGTTCATATGGGAACCAGCTTGTCATGCGTGTCGCCCGCCTTCCGCTATACACAATCTGTAACGGACTTGCTCCGATACGACGCAGTGAATACTTATAGTCACACGTAGCTGTCCCCTTGGGATCAGCCCTGGAATCAATCCTGGAGATGCTTCTTCGCTAGCAATCTTCAAGTGTTGAACTGGATCGTGCCGATGGCCTGCCCCGCGAAATCCATTCTCATCGTCGAAGGACAGGCTAAGCAAATTTTGCAAAGGCAAGTACGATCTCCAGTTATTCTGGCTTGCTTCTAAGTGTTCCGGCAATAAGTATCGTTGAAGTCCTTGATCTATCAGTTCTTTCGCTTTATCTTCATCTGCCAACGTCTTAGGATCATAAGCGAAATCGATATGCAATTCATCCACATCATTATGAAGATGCAGCGTATAAGTGATGTGGCTTTTAGAACAGCTTGGAGTTACGATTCCTTCTGCTGAAATGAGTGTTTTCATTGTTCTCTCCTACTCCAATGAATTCAAGTTTAATTTCCACTACTCACTTACTTGTTGCCGCTTTCCAGCCAGTGTACTTCCTGTTCGGTTAACTCGATTTCTGCTGCTGTCCGATTCGCATGCAGTTCCTCTAACGAATGGGCAGCTACGATCGCACAAGTCGGAAAGGATTGATTATTCACATAGGCTAATGAAATCTGAGCCAATGTTACCCCTTTGTCTTCTGCCAATTGTTTGGCGCGATCTAGCCGTTGCCAATTCAGCTCGTTATAGTACACGCGAACTATTTCTTCGTTATAGAGGTTGTCTGGTGTAAAACGGCCAGTCAGAAAGCCAGCAGCTAATGTAGACCATGAAAATAACGGGATACCTGTCTGCTGATGCCAGTCACATGTGGCTTCATCTGCAGATACACATCCTGGCCACCTAGGAATGTTTGGCTTAGCTAAGCTTAAATTCGTACTGCTGAAGGAAAAGCCTATAAGACCGTTCTTCGCAGCATAATCATTAGCCTGTTGAATCCGCTGGTGCGTCCAGTTCGAGGCACCGATCGCACGGATTTTTCCGGAAGCCATATGCTCATTCAGTATATCAATGACTGGCTCGACAGATACCTCAGGATCGTCGCGATGCAGCGCATATAAATCGACATATTCGGTTTGCAGCCTATGCAGACTTTCAGTAAGGTCACTTGTAATGGCTTGCGGGTTCACTCGGGGTCCCTTCTCGTCATGATGCGCACCCTTTGTGAGGATATGAATACGATCGCGATTGCCCCTAGCCTTCATCCAAATGCCGAGTGCTTTCTCGCTTTCTCCAGCCCTATAACCGTGTGCGGTGTCCACGGTGTTGCCACCTACCTCAACATAGTTATCAAGCAACATGTTAACTTGACTTTGTATGGAAGGTTGAAAAAAGTCAGAACCTAGAACCATTTGTGAGCATATGAACGGTAACCCGTTAATAGCTATTTGTTTCATTGAGATGTGCTCCTTTGTGCCTGCTTATTCGGTTATAGACTTCAAATATTCACGGGCTTTCTCAGCGTATTGAACCGGATTCGCGATTTCTGGATTCTGTTCAGCTTCGATAATGATCCAACCTTCGTAACCGCGGCTCTTAAGCTCTTCAAAAATAGGATTATAATCAATACAACCATCCCCGGGGACTGTAAACACGCCTCTTCGCACTCCCTCACGGAAGCGGAAGCCGTCCTTAAGATGCTGTTCCAGCACGCCTTTGCGGACATCCTTCAAATGGATATAAGCAATACGATCATAATGCTTTTGCAAAATAGAAAACGGATCACTTCCGCCATAATAAGCGTGCCCCGTATCGTACAACAGGTGAACAAGCTCTGGGTCCGTCATTTCCATCAAACGCGCGATCTCTTCACCGGTCTCCACGACGGTTTCCCCATGGAAATGGTAGACTAGCTTCATGCCAAGATCTTTGCAGTACTGCCCTGCCTTATGCAAGCCATCTACCATATGTCCCCACTGAGCTTCCGTAAGCGGTTCGACGCGGACAGTGTTCTTTCTTAGATCCTCGTATGTGTTACTGGATTCACAAGTTACAATATGGCGGCAACCCATCGCTTTCAGAAAGTCTGCATGGGCGCGAAATGCTTTCATTTCTTCTTCATGTCGAGACGGATCACTGAAATGAACAGACTTCCATTGGGAAGTGAGAACCATGTTTTTGCTTCCCAAAAGCTGTTTGAGCGTTTCCACATCACGTGGAAACTTTCGACAAAATTCCGTACCTTCGAAGCCGAGGCCCGCCATATCGGTAAGCACTTGCTCTGTTGTATAGTGGTTGCCATATTCCTTAATGTCTTCATTTACCCAATTGATGGCGGAAATACCATATTGCACATTCATCTAAATAACCTCCTACGCGTACTAACAGATTCGAATCGTGTGTACCTCGAATGGCTTGGTATGAAGAATCACTTGCTTATATCCATCAGTCTTACTTGCTTCCGTAAGTGAAAGCTCACCTTGCGTGTATTCCAGCAAATCGGTCTGGAACACTCGGGAGATCCACGCCGGAAGACTGATGGCAAGATCCCTCTCAGAACCTGTCCATTCACGCAATCTCAAGATGAAGCCTTCGCCGTCTTCGGCAGTCTTGAAGCAAGTAACAGCTGCACCATCTAAACCTTGGGGCAGTAGATCCATCGTCAGCGGCTCATTTGATACTTTACTTGCCGTGACGTTTATAGYCGCCGCAGAACTTAATGTCTGTTCTGCCTGTTTCCACATCTCTGCTTCCGACCAACTGCCAGCGTGGGGAATAAGCCGGTAACGGTAGCGTAAATCACCACCGGTCCATTGCGGGAAATTCGTACCCCACATATTATTAAAGAGATTKAAGTGAATTTCAGGCTTTTCTGGCTTATATTGATGCTCAAAGTCCCACATGCCGTTTTTCCCAATATAGAAAAGTGGTGAATCGAGAGGAATAATGCTCATGCCAGCTTCACTCTTGCCATCTGTCACATCGACGAAGTATTCACAACAGTTAAGCAAAGTGCTGGTAGACGGCACCAGATCACATAATGGATCGATAACCGTACCCATCTTGTTTATCCGATACTGAGCTTGATCCAATTTGAGAGGAAACACAAAACTTCCTGATTCGGCCTTAGGTGTCTCTTCCTTGTCGTTCAAAAGCAATTCTATATCCAAATAAGGAGAGTCTTCTTCCAAGCTAACGGACCAACCGATCTTGCGCGCGTTGCCATAAGAACGCAGTGACTCCTGATCTCCATGAGCAAAGCATTGAATTCGAAGAGTACTTCCCTCTTGTACGAAACGCAATTCGGGATCTTCCGTCGTAAATGATACCCTTTTTTGTTGCTCTGGATATCCGGTTTTTCCAAAATCATGTACGCCCCAGTCGTAAAAGCGGTAAGCATATTTTTTGATAAACGCCGTAATATCGCTACTGGAGTAGACGTTATACTCATATTGACCGAAACTGTATTCCGAATCGATGTTAACGAATTCCCTCTGCAACCGTTTATCCCAAATACTTTGAATCCATCCAGTCTTTCTGGAAACCTTGATGAGTAGATATGGATTTTCTATAATTGCTTCCGCTTCTGTCATATATCCACGAAGAGGCCCATGGGCTGCTTCATTCTTGGACTCCGACATCGCAACGGATGTTGCTGCGACTTCTTTTGCGCTAGCTGTTATTACCAATGTTTTATATCCAAGTGCGGGGAGCCCATTAACATCCGCCCACACGCCAATTTCGTCCTTATAAAGCTTCACAGGTTGCCCCGTCTCAATGTCGATCAGCGTTTCGTGAGCATCAGGCTGTTGAGCCTTCGGCAGCAATACCCGCGCATCTCTTTTCCAGCCCAAATAGTTGTAAACCCGATACGCAGCAGGCTTTCCTGTGTCGCCTACTAACTCTGTCGCCGCGCCAAGTGCCGATTCCGCAATGTTCAGATAGTCACGTTGTTCCTGCCAGGAATGCTCCATCTTCTTGTAACGTTCGCTTTCCTTATCTTGCAAAAACTCATGCTTTTCATATCGTCTTGGGAAAAGAAACGTTTTACAGTCCATCCCCCAGGTATGTTCGCCGAAGTGCAACGTATATTCATAGCTCTTGTCGATTTGCTTCTTAGCCTCGGAAACATCGATTGTGACGTCTCCATTCAGCTTTACGAATGCCAAAGCGCTTTCTGTAGCAGTAATCCGGCTTCTCAGCTCCCTAACTCGTGAAACTTCACGTGGAGCTGTGCCAACACCGTGAATCCAAGAATCGGCCAAATCGCCGCGGATGACTGGCAGATCAGGATTCCTCGCTAGGAAATCCTCTGCGAAATCTGTTAGACTGCCAATATGAAGCTCGGCATTAAGACCGCTCTCCTCTATGGATTGCTTCATCTCTTGTACGTAAGCAGGATCGTGAGGACCATGATTATCGCTTGTTTGAATCATCGCCAACCAAACAGGATGTTCCCATTCCTCTGGGGGAAGTATGCCTGTTCCATATGATCCTTTCGAATAAATCGTTAATAACCGCTCGCCATCCGGGCCTTCCCAGAAAAATACAGGTGGTACATCTGGTGGTGTGGAAGCTGGGTTACAGCCAAGATGCAAGATTTTCACGCCTGCCTTAGCAAGTAAAGATGGAACGGACCAAGTGTGACCAGGTACGTCCGTCATCTTGGCATCTTTTGGCATGTAGCCATATTGCTCAGATAAGCGCCTAGACACGTACATCCCACGAATCCATTCCTCTAAACCGCAAAATTCCGTATGTGTTGTATAAGGAAGCATATGCCAAATCAATTGACGGTTCTCCAAAAACGATAGTGCCTTCTCACGATCCATATGCGAACTGCCTTCCAATGACTGCTCAAGCGGCCATGCAGACATCGTCCAAACGTATTTTTCGTGCTCCGGATTTGATGTTGTCTTCTCACAAATATCGATAACATCTTTCAACATCTCTGTCCGATACCTCTGTACAACATCAGATACCCAACCGGTAAAACCGATGTCAAAGTGTGTTTTGAACACAACATAAATTTTTTCAAGCTTTTTCTCCATCGTCTTAACTCCTTTATCCGATTTACGTATGTCTATGTGTTAACACTTATTTTACTTGTCAAAATAGATCGGATTCGTTAACGCAGCCATCAGCGTCATGTTGACTTCTTCAATATGCCGCCAAATTTCGGCACGTACAAACATTATTCCCTGCGCGTCAACTTGGATGTCGAGATCGCCATCCGTTGACACTTCGATTTCCTTTTCTAATCCTAGATTGCTGATCAGTTTCACTTTATCTCCAACCTTCAAATCCGCGGCATGTAGAGAAACTTGTCCGCACCGATTGACTGACGGAACAACGTCTCCAACCATATAAGGTCCCACGGTCAGCTGGACATAAGGACCGTCTGGAGAATAAGTTATGAAAACATGCCCCAGGTCAATGGCACTCAAGATGCCATCTGCGGTTTTCTCATCTGCATACACCCACGTACATGGCATTGCATGCTTGACATACGGGTCCGGTCGATGGGTATCGCTGCCGCCAATAGCGACAAGTCTTCGGCCAGCGACGAGTTGACTATGCCACCAATTCAGTGCCCGAACATTTCGCTCCGTAAAGGGCCCATTCCACACCTCAACCCAATCGTGATCGACATTGAAATCCCATTCCCATGGACAATATTCGCAGTGCGGATGATTAATCACGATTTTCGCTCCATTGGCGCGGGCTTCTGCGATCCTGGCATTGACGTCTTCCTGATCTTTTACCCGAAAATCAAGGATCGGATCGATGACGCCCAAAAAATTACTATGTCCGAAATTCGTTGTAAATTCCATCCCTGGAATCATGACAACACTTCCATTGCGCGGGAAAGTCAGGTTTTGGCTGACTGCGTTGTGATCGGTCATGGCGATAAAATCGCAACCGAGTTCCTCCATGATTGCCGCGTTTTCCTCGAGTGTAAAGGTGCCGTCACTGTTCACACTGTGTGTGTGTAGATCGCCCTTCAACCAGCGAGGTGTCTTATACAAGAACTCGATTGTCACGTGAACAGAGCATCCTTCACTTGGTACTTTGTAAATGTTATGCAAAACGGCCCATTCCCCTGGTGTCAACTTGCCCGACAAATAGCCAGGCGTCGCTGTTTCCAGTCCAAGTCGAAATTCTTTGCGCGCTCCTCCACTCCAGCCTCTCACTCTGCCGGTGTCCCTCAGGCCTAAGTCAATCACCGCTCTTTGTTCACCATGAGATTCAACTCTGTAAGATACAACAAGCTCCTCAACCTGCTCGGGCATTTCAAAAGGTACTTCGATATAAGCGCTTTGCTCTGAATGAGCAATTTCACGCGTAATTGTCGATATTGAACGTTTTCGCTCCAAATGTTTCATCTGTTGTTCTCCTTGATTTGCTCCGTTTTAGGATAATCGTAAAGATGCAATTACCGGATAATGATCCGAAGGGTAGCCCCCATCAACCTGCCTTCTATCGACGATCGTTTCTAGCAGTTCCACCTCGGGTGATACGAAAATATAATCAATTGGCGACTCGTCATCACCGCCATTAAAGTCGTGCGCAGTTCGGCCTACATTTCCTTCTAAAGCGGTGTATGCGTCTTTCAACCAACCATTCGGACCTTCGCCATTCAACTCTCCTCGTAAATACAGGATCGTAGGATCGCTTGGATGACTGTTCATGTCTCCTATTACAATTAGAGGTACTGCATCATCGGACTTATACGAGCAGATATAATCCCAAATGACCTTAATACCATTTCTTCTTGCTGCCTCGCTGCGATGATCCAAATGCGTATTGTACACGACAAATGCTTTTCCGCTGTTGATATCCCTGAATTGGACCCACGTGCACATTCTAGGGAACATGCTGTCCCAGCATTTCGATGCTGGAATTTCTGGCGTATCGGACAACCAGAAATGTCCTTCTTCCAAAACTTCAAGTTGATCTCGCTTATAAAAAATAGCACAGTGCTCATCCTCATGTTCGCCAAACCGACCCAAGCCTACCCAATTGTACGCTGGCAGCTCCTCGTGAAGGTCGGTCAACATGTCATAATAACCTTCCTGTGTGCCAAAGAGAATAGGATCGTGCTCTTGGATTGTTCGGGAAACTCGCCTAATGCGATAGGGCCAAGCATTATCCCCATCCTTCGGCTCGTTGTAACGTAAATTGAAAGACATGACTTTCCATTCCATAGAAGTACACCTCTTTTGTTATCTATTCTTTGACAGAACCAAGCATGATGCCATGTATAAAATACTTTTGCAGGAACGGATAAATGATAAGGATCGGTACCATAGAGACTACGATTTTGGCAGCGTTAAGCGTCTTATCCGATACTTTCATTAGTAATTCAAGCTTTGACGAATCAAGTTCCAACATGGCGTTTTGGCTAACAACAAGCTGTTGAATATAGGTTTGAAGCGGGTAATATTCCGCACTGCGCATAAAAATCAACCCGTCAAAAAACGCATTCCAATGACCAACTATACTGAATAAAGTCACAGTCGCCATCGCTGGCAACGAAAGCGGCAGATAGACTCTGATCATCATATACCAAGGACCCGCACCATCCATATAACCTGCTTCGCTCAACTCTTTCGGCAGATTTCGGAAGAAGTTCATCAACAAAATAACGTTAAAAACGGGTACCGCACCCGGCAGAACAAGAGCCCAGATGGTATTAAACATGCCTAACGCCTTGATGGTCAAATATAACGGGATGATCCCACCAGTAAACAACATCGTAAATAGCATGAACCACATGTACACGACCCTGTGTGGAAATTCTTTGCTGCTTCTTGACAAGGGGTAAGCCATCATAACGGTCAATACGAAGTTAATTCCACCGCCCAGTAATACCCTTTTAATAGAAACTAAAAATGCATTGAAAAAATGAGGTTCTTCCAAAATCTTGCGATAGGATTCTAATGAGAAGCCAACAGGCCAAAACTTAACGAGGCCCCCTGCCGCTGCAGCATTATCACTAAACGAAACAGAGAATATGTGCACAACAGGCGCAAGGGAAAGAAATGAGATGAGTAGCATGACCAAGATGAGAACTGCTTCGGTTACTTGAGCCGATATCGTTTTATTACGTACCACGGATATTCACCTACTTCATTAGAAAATTCTGTAATTTGCAAATCGATAAGCAATTTTGTATGAGATGATGATGAGTATAAATCCGATCATCGATTTCAATAGACTAACGGCCGTAGCTAAGCCATATTGAGCTTGCACAAGACCAACCCTATAAACATACGTATCGATAATATCGCCAGATTTGTAGACAAGCGGATTATACAAGTTGAAAATTTGATCAAACCCTGCATTCAAGATATTTCCTATRCTCAACGTAGCCAATAAAACAACTGTTGGAACCAAGCTCGGCAATGTTATATACCATAACTGCTTCAATCGGTTAGCTCCGTCCATTTCTGCTGCTTCATAAAGCGAAGGATTAATGCCGGCTAATGCAGCTAAATAAATGATGGCAGCAAATCCAAATTCCTTCCAAATGTCTGTACTAACAACAATGGCAGGAAACAAACTGTTTTTTGCCAAAAACATAATCGGTTCGAAACCCAACATTTTCAACGCACTGTTGATAATGCCATCCAATGACAGCATATCCATCACAACGCCAGCCAATATGACCCAAGAAATAAAATGAGGCAGGTACACAAC
>NZ_JBFUHL010000100.1:0-12304 GCF_056402415.1 Paenibacillus sp. P4_A9 | reverse complement strand
GGATAATACGGTGCTCAAAACGGCGCTGCAAACGTATGAGTCCAACTATCGTAAACTCATCGCACATATTGAAAAACTGCGGCAAGGCGTACAATCCCCGTATTTACTGGCCTTAATTGGTTTGTATAATCCATTACCACAGATTCCAGATGCAGCTTATTGGGTACAGCGCTTTAATCTATTTTTGCGTAAATTAGAACAGCCGCATATTCAAATCGTGCAGGTTTACGACGCGTTTGTTGGTCAAGCGGCACGATTCCYATCTGAGGATGCCATCCATCCCAATGAACTAGGCTATGAGAAGGTGGCTAACCAATTAGAGGTTGCCTTATCCTTGCAGCAGCTGCAGCAGTTGTTCATATAGATGAAGTTATCTCACATACCCGAAAACGGAAATGAAATGACAGGCGCTGCCGGCCAACACGAATAGGTGCCATATGGCATGGTGATAGGGGATGCGCCTCCATACATAAAAAATGGAGCCAAATGTGTAGAATAAGCCGCCAGCAACTAACCAAATGATGCCGCCTAACGGTAAATGAACGTAAAGCGGCTTAAACGCGATGACGATTAACCAACCCATCACGATGTAGCACAAGGTTGAAATCAGAATGAATCTTTTTACGTAAAATAGCTTCAAGACAATGCCAATGAGGGCTAAGCCCCATATGACGCCGAAATATGACCACCCCAGTACTCCCCGTAATGTTACGAGCAAATAGGGGGTATAGCTCCCAGCGATTAACACGTAAATGGCCGAGTGATCGAGGACTTCGAAAACATCCTTTAACTTTGTGTTAGTAACGATGTGCAGCAGTGTGGAACATGTATAAAGGATTACAAGCGCTGTACCGAAGATGCTAAAGCTAACGATATGCCAAGCATTCCCTTGCGTACAAGCTTGTACGATGAGCAGAACAAGTGCTGCGAGACTGAGTACAACGCCAATACCGTGCGTGAATGCATTGGCTTTTTCTTCTTTAATGGAATATTGCATATCAAACCCTTCTTTCTTTGTCGGAATGGGAACTCCTTATATAGATTGGACGATGAAACGATGTATTTACCTTCATTTCAACTGAATAATAAAATTGCACTTGTTACCGGAGCCGGAAGAGGCATTGGACGAGCGCTTGCCATTGGCTTAGCAGAGGCGGGGGCTGATGTTGCTATCTTCGCTCGAACGGCTTCGGATTTGGAAGATGTCGCGAAGGAAATCCGCGCTTTAGGCAGACAAGCCTATCCGTTTACCGTAGATGTTACGAATCGTGAACAAATTGAACTGGCGGTTGATGCTATCATCGCCCAGACAGATCGCATTGATATTCTCATCAATAATGCGGGTATGAATATCCGTAGTCAAGCTTTGGCTGTCACGGATGAAGAGTGGGATAAGATCATGCAAACGAACTTGAAATCCGCGTTCTTGTGCTCACAGATTGTCGGACGCCATATGCAGCAACGTGAATACGGGCGAATCATTAATATCGCCTCTGTTGCCGGGCAGGTAGCGCTGCGAACTGGCGTCGTCTATGCCGCGACGAAAGCAGCCATGATTCAAATGACCAAGGTGCTTGCTCTGGAGTGGGGGAAATATGGCATCCTTGTGAATGGCATCGGACCGTGGTATTTCAAAACACCGCTTACAGAGAAAATTTTGAGTCAGCCGGACTATTTGGCAGAAATTATTGCACGGACGCCACTGGGTCGCGTTGGTGAGTTAGAGGAGTTAGTTGGCCCCGCTGTATTCTTGGCTTCCGATGCGGCTAACTATGTCACAGGCCAAACGCTTTTCGTGGATGGCGGTATGACGATTTACGGATTTTGACGAATGTTATCTAAAATTGTAGGATTGAGCTTTACATATCGTTCTGGGAAATTTCCGGATGGTAGAACTAGGGTGATCGATTCTCGAAACCTATTAACAGGTAATGGCGTAGTAGTAGTAAAGAAAGAGTTTTCGCCAAAAAATAAGAAATGAGTGGACCGCCATGACGACAATCAAGATTATCACTGACAGCAGCTGTGACCTCCCGAGAAGTATTGTGGATGAAATAGGAGTAGGGATCGTTCCTTTATCGGTTCAATTTGGCGAGGAATGTATGCCGGCAGATATGGATCTTGCCGATTTCTATGCAAGAATGAAGCGGGATAGCGCGTTGCCGAAGACCTCTAGCCCATCGCCTGGGCACTTCCTAGATGAGTATCAGAAGGCTGGTCCTGATCAGGATATTTTGGTGATTTGTCTCTCATCGGCATTAAGCTCTACGTACCATCACGCGGTTATGGCGAAAGACATGTTGCTAGAAGAGGGCTTCACAGGCCGCATCGAAGTTATTGATTCCAAGACAACCTCGCTAGGGTTAGGTGTGCTTGTGTATCAAGCAGCTCAGAAGGTGGCGAATGGTATGTCCTATGATGAAGTGGTTGCTGCGATGCAAGTGGCGGTCAAGCGCGCAGGGACGTTCTTTTTCCTAGACACGCTGGAAAATGTCATTAAAGGCGGAAGACTCGACAGAGTCCGTGGCGCTGTAGCTTCTGTTTTGAATATAAAGCTTCTCATGAAAGCTAGTGAAGAAGGCGCCATAGAAGTTGTTGAAAAAATTCGCGGCACGCAACAGGCTTTGAAGCGCTTAATCTCATTTCTCGGCGATAAAGAGCATGATTACGAGAAAGACGTCATTGCGATCGCGCACAGCAACTGCGAAGCAAGAGCTCGTGAATTCATGGCCCAGCTGTTGGAAAAGCATCCGTTTCGCAACGTGCTGTTCTCCAATATGGGCACTGTAATTGGCACCTACGCAGGCGAAGGCGGCGTATTGGTCGCATATTAAAATGAAAAAAAGACACCTATTTCCCAACGATCCTTGTGATTGGTGGGTAGGTGTCTTTTTTAACATATTAGAAAGGTTTCAGTTTCCGCACACGTTTTTTCTGTTTGGCGAGAATACCTACCTTATGTAGGGATTTTGGTTGTAGACCAAAATAAAGTTTCAAAAGCTGCTACATTGCCATGGGCCTAGTCGATAGCTGCGAATGAGATTGTAGCCTGTGTCGAGATAAGGTGATGGCATCATCTTATTCGGGCTTTTTACTGTTCTAGCTGGAAATAAAGTGATGGCGTAACGCTATTGTGATAAAATCTGAGAAAACATCAACTTTTGGCGTTATTAGCGTTATCGCGTAACGCTAAATTTCATTTAGGTGTCCAATGGTGCTGAATAGCGTTATCCGGTAATGTTATCTAAAACCGCTCGCATAGCCTTGGGGCCTAGACGTTAGGTTCGAATGCGTTTTAAAGCAAATCCAGCCAGATTTATTGTGGAAACTCAGTCGTTGTAATTTCCGAATCAACAGTTGTAACGAGCGGCGACATTTCCCCCGTCACGAGCAACCATAGTTCATGCAGGGCACGTGTGCAACCCACATAGAGCAGCTTCGCATCCATGAGGGTCGTTTCATAGTGCTCAGCGGTAACATCCATCAGAATAACAGCGTCGAATTCTAAGCCTTTGGTCAAATAAACAGGCAACACAGAAATCCCGCCGCGATAGACGCGTTGCTTCGAGGTGATCAGATTCGTCTCGATCCCGATGAGGGTCAATGCCTCATGCAGCTCTTGAGCTTGCTTCTCGGTTCGTGCAACGACAGCGATGGTACTGGACGTACCCGTATGTAAGCTTTTGATCGCCTTTTGCAGCAGCGGCAGTCGCTCTTTCAGCGACGCTTGCAGCACGCGAACTTTATTTCCGCTGCGGAATACGGGAACTGCCAACAAAGGATTGCTAACGCCGCGCTGAAGCACCAAATTCGCAAACTGGATGATTTCCATAGTAGAACGGTAACTCCGTTCCAACTCGAAATACCCGGTTTCCTCCGTTTGGAACAGACTAGAAAATTCTTTCCAATCCTGTATGCCTTGGTAGGCATGAATTCCTTGCGATAAATCGCCTAGAATCGTAAAAGAGCTATTCCGTGTGTATGCATCCAACACGGACACTTGGAATGGTGAGAAGTCTTGCGCCTCGTCAATGACAACATGATCGAATAATCGGTCCGACGAAATGCCGTGAAGTCGTGTATGGATGTAGAGAAGAGGAGCTAGATCCTCTAGTTGTACTTCCTTCTTTTTGAAAAGCTTCGCAGAAGCCGTCACGATCGACTCTGGTAGGTCTTTCAGCAGATCTGCTGGCAGACTATCTGGTCGACCTTTGTCAGTGAAGAGCATTTTATAAAAGCTGAATGCCGTATACTCAGGCCAAGCCGTAAGGTAGGTGCGAAGCTTTTGAGCTGATTTCTTCTTCAATTCTTTCTTCAGGCTTTGCTCCCAAACTTTATCGAGCTGCATCTCCATCCAACGCTTGATCCGCGCGACGACGCGCTCACGACGTTTGATCATCGGATAGTGCTTATTCTCGACGAAAAACCATTCGCGAATGGTGGCGATAGGCAGCTTGACGCCATCCCAAGGAGAAAAGTCAGCAGTGGGAACATAGGTCTCTTCAAGACGGTTGAGACAGTCGTCCAAGAAATGTTTGAAGGTAATCGCTCCCTTGAAACGCCCTGGCGCTTGATCGTCAACCGGCGGTCGCTTACTGCCGAGGGCAAACCAACGCTGCAGCGTGAGCTCTTGATCTGCGATTTGCACCTCATGATCGAGCACTTCGAGTGCCCAATCGGTAAAGGTGCTCTGCCCAATATTGCCGACACCAAGCTCAGGCAATACGCCTGAAATATAGTCCAAGAACATTGAGTTGGGAGCGAAAATGATCATGCGTTCCGCCCGAACCTGTTCGCGATATTGATAGAGAAGGAATGCGAGTCGGTGCAAGGCTACGGTTGTTTTACCGCTTCCTGCGACCCCTTGAATAATAAGTGCTGTGTTCTTCGCGGCACGAATAATGCGATCTTGCTCCGCTTGAATCGTGGAGACAATATCGCGCAGCTTGTTATCTTTATTTTCGCCCAATCGGTACAGCAAGAACTCATCGCCAACAGAGAGGGAGTCTTCATTTCGGTCGTATGTATCTACAACACGCTGGAGAATTTGCTTACGCACAACAAGATTTCGCTTCAAATAGACTAGGCCGTCAATTAGACCATCAGGTGAGTCATAAGAAGCGGCGTCCAATCCGCCTGTGAAGGAATAGAAAAGGCTTGCAACTGGAGCGCGCCAATCAATGACTAGAAGTCGGCCTGTTCGCTCATCTTCAACACCAGCTTTACCAATGTAAAGCGGTACAGGTGAACCAGCGCCTGTTTCTTCGAAGTCAAGGCGGCCGAAATACGGCTCGTCAATGGCTTTGGTTAAATTGTGTCTGCCGTTCTCACGTAAAACTTCAAGGGCTTGCTCCGTTAAATCGGGACCGTAATAGACCGGAGTTGCTCTAAGGCGCTCCAGCTGTTTATCGATTTCCTTATTCGTTTGCTCGAGCCGTTGCAGTTCTTCTTGATAGGCACTTTGAGTCTTTGTGTCCAAGATCAGTTACCTCCTAAGATCAGATGTTGTCTATTGAATTATCATAAACAGGTAAACACTATAACACACCTGAATGGAGATAGAAAGTGATTCTGGAAAATCATTCCCTTTACATTTGGGCATCTGTGGAAAGGGATGGTATACTCAGAAGGTATGCAATTTATTTTGATGGAGGCGAAGGAAATCATGTCTATTTATGATATCGAGGTTAAGACGATTACAGGTGAAACACAACCACTTTCAGCATATAAGGGGAAGGTTCTTCTTATCGTGAACACAGCAAGTGCTTGCGGACTTACTCCGCATTACAAAGGTCTTCAAGAGCTGTACGAGCAGTACGAAGGTAAAGGCTTGACGGTACTCGGTTTTCCTTGTAATCAATTCGCTGGTCAGGAGCCAGGTACGAACGAAGAGATTCAAGCGTTTTGCGAGCTGAACTACAAAGTGACTTTTCCGCTATTTGATAAAATCGATGTAAAAGGTGAGCATGCGCATCCGTTGTACACATACCTGCTTAGTCATACGCCTGAGCCGTATGCTACTAACGACATTGAATGGAATTTCGTGAAATTCTTAGTTGATGCGAACGGTAATGTTGTTAAACAGTACAGTGCACGCACAGAACCTGCGGAAATTGGAGCGGATATTGAGGCTATTTTAGCTTAAATGACATTGTAATGAAGGGAGGACGTGCAATGGGGTCAATCAACGGGTTTGTTTATGCCCATCCTGATGATGAAACGTTCTTAAGCGGATGCCTCATTCGCCGTCTTGCTGACGAAGGAGAACCCCCGGTCTTGCTGTTAGCCACGAGAGGCGATGCGGGTCGACAAGGATTAGAGCGTGCGAAGAATCGACATGAGTTAGCCGAATTACGCGAACAAGAGATGAATGTAGCTGCCGGAATTCTGGGGATTGCTACGGTCGAGCATTTGAAATGGCCAGATGGTCAGTTGGATGAGGTTGATTTTCAGACATTAGTACAAGGTGTCATCTCGTTTATTCAGCGGCATGAAATCGAGCACGTGTTTACGTTTGCGGAAGACGGAGGTAATGGTCATCGAGACCATATCGCGATTTCCAAGGCGACCACTGCAGCTGTGCATAGCGGAGCTTGTCCGAGTGTAAGAAAGCTTTATTATGCGGTATCCCCGCTGTTGCGAGCTCAAGGACATCAACCGTCAATCACCGTTGACACGGAGACTCTATGGCCCGTTAAGGCTGCTGCACTCAAAGCTCATCATACACAGTTTGTCACAATCGGCAGATACTTCGGTAACTTGGTTGATTTTCCAGAAGAGAGACGCTGGGAAGCTTTTGTATTGGGTTGGCAGGATGGTGTGTATTGGCCGATGCATGAAGTTGTGCAGTTGTAGGCTTTAATGAAAGGAGGGGGACTCGGTATGCCCATTCATGCACGAATTGAAGCGATCCTAATTGCAGATGATCCATCGACATTTGTGACAAGAGAGCTTGAGCGTGTAGAGCTGCGTTTCGGCGGAATCGAGGGAGATCGCCATTTCGGTATTTTCGCCAAAGCGGATGTTCGTCAGCCCATGTACAAGCGTGGTCAGGAGATTATGAATCGACGTCAGCTTAGTATTGTTTCAGTGGAAGAGCTAAAGGGAATTGCTGAGCGCATTGGTGTGGAGGAAATCAAACCTGCATGGTTAGGCGCCAATATTGTTGTAAGCGGTGTGCCAGAGTTAACCAAGCTGCCAATGGGGATCCGGATGATACTTCCTAGTGGCGGCGGGTTGGTATGTGAAGGGGAGAATGAGCCTTGCTCAGGTCCTGGACGTATCATTGCAAGCCATTATGGAGAGCCGATCTTAACGAAGTTATTCATTCAAAAGGCGCAGCAAGCAAGAGGCATTGTTGCTTACGTCGAGCATCCAGGCGAGCTCAAGGTTGGCGATGTCGTAGAAATTCATAATTAATTTTCTGGTGTACCCCCTGAAACGGGAACGCCCTAACGAATGACATAATCAAAGTTAGGTTATTCATCGGGTTTAGGGGAGTGTCAGGATGTCTCTTTGCAACTGTGATAAATGTGGGCGCTTATTTCTCACGAAGTGGGAAACAAGGTGTATAAGCTGCTTGCAGCTAGTTCTGAACGATTCACATAAAGTGAAGGATTTTGTTCGAGCGAATCCACGTGCGACACTTTTTGAAATTTATCATCAAACAGGGGTGTCCCTGCAAACTATAAAAGAGTTAATGAAAGCTTAATCGCACCTGTACAAAAAGGAGCTTTCCAGTATGCCGCATATGATTATTAGAGGGATAAGTATTCCACACATCCAATCCATAAGTACAGCGCTTATTTCAGAATTAGCAGAAGTCTGTTCTTGTGGAACAGACAATTTTATGTTGGAATGTCTGCCTACCGTCTCCATTGCTCGAGGAGAGGTTTGTGAAACCTATCCATTTATTGAGGTAGGCTGGTTCGAACGAGGTCAGGAAATTCGCGATGCCTATGCAAATGTAGTCACTAAGCACATCTTGTCACTCGGCATACCTGAAGTGGAGATTGCTTTCMAGGTATACCGGGAAGATAGCTATTATTGGAATGGGAAGCTGGTCTAACGAACTTTTCCAGTTAACCCTTCAATTCCACGATAAGTGGGGTTGGAGGTTTTTTTGCGTTTTTTTCATGCCAAAAGTCGAATTTCGCGTGATCGATATTGCAGGCGCTATTAAAGTGGGATACACTGAATCGACAGAATCTGATTTCCAGAGATGCTTCGGGAATCACAAGTTAGGAGCGATTTGTGGTTGAAGACATTAATTATTGCGGAAAAACCCGACATGGGGCGAAACATAGCTGCCGCAATAGAGCCAAAAGCCAAAAATATGAGGTCTCACCTTGAAGGTGAGCAATATATCATCACTTGGGCAATCGGTCATTTGATTGAACTAGCTGAACCGGATCACTATGATGAAAAATATAAAAAGTGGAATATCAATCATCTGCCGATCATTCCTTCCGAGTTTAAATTAATTCCTAACCCGCGTACGTACGATCAACTCAAGGTGATTGCGGAATTAGCGAAGAAATGTGATCATTTGGTCAACGCTTGCGATGCGGGGCGAGAAGGGCAGCACATTTTCTCTCTTATTCAACGCCACCTAGGGCTGCATCAGCCTGTTAAGCGGTTATGGATCTCCGATCTAACCTCGGAAACGATTCGTAATGGCTTCGCAACCTTAAAGGATGGCGCGGAATACGAGAATTTGACGCGTGCCGCGCGCTCTCGAAGCGAAGCGGATTGGTTGATTGGGATGAATGGTTCACGTGCGTTTACTACTAAGCATAATGTATTGCTATCCGTGGGACGTGTTCAAACGCCGGTGCTTGCGCTTATTTATGATCGCCAGAAGCAAATTGAGGCGTTCTCTTCGCTTAAATTTTATGAGCTGGAGGGGCACTTTGCCCAGGGGGAAACGGCATATCGCGGCATGTGGCAGGGGGATCGTTTTACAGATGGCGAGAAAGCGCAGACACTTGCTGCGAAAGTGAAAGGGAAGCCAGCTCGGATCCAATCCTATGAAGTGAAGGATACCAAAGAATTCCCATTCAAATTATATGATTTGACCTTATTGCAGCGTGAAGCGAACGGGAAATATGCCTTTTCTGCCAAAAAGACCCTGGATACGGCGCAAGCCTTGTACGAGAAACACAAAGTGATCTCATACCCAAGAACGAATTCCAACTATGTGACGGAGCAAAATATTCCAGACATGCATAAGGCGTTAAACGCTTTGCAAGGTACGGCTTACCATGAGCTCGTTCAGGGTGCTAATCGCAATCTTGTTCATATTAATAATAAATTCATTTGTAATCCAACGAAGGTAGAAGATCACCATGCCATTTTACCTACCAATAAAAAGGCTTCAGGACTAAGTCCAGACGAGCAGAAATTGTACGATCTCATCGTGAGGCGTTTTCTATCGCAATTTTACCCGCCGGCAGCCTATAAGGTTCATACGGTTATGACGGAAGTGGAACAGGAGCTTTTTAAGACAACCGTTAAAGAACTGTTGTCCCTAGGCTGGAAGGTCATTTACGCCGATCAGAAGAAGGAAAAGGCGAAGGCCCCGAAAGGGAAAGAAAAGGAAGACACTGATGACGAGGAAGAGCTCGAAGTCAACGAGCCGTTTTCCATTGATGCCGATGGGGAAGTGCTTTGTTCGGATGCGATTGTGAAGGAAAAGGATACTCAGCCGCCCAAGCATTTTAATGAGGGTACCTTGCTGAAGGCCATGGAGAGCGCGGGTAAGCAGATCGAGGATGAAGAGCTGCGAGATGCGATGAAAGACTCCGGTTTAGGCACGCCGGCCACACGAGCGGCAACGATCGAACGGCTCAAGAAGGTCGGTTATATCGACATGCAAGGGAAGAAAATCATTTTGACACAAAAGGGCAGAATGGTTGTTGAGTTAATTCGTGGAGCGGGTATCGAGCTGCTGACTTCACCAGAGATGACTGGGCAATGGGAGCGCAGATTGAATGAAATTTCCCGTGGCACGGCCTCTGATGAGCAGTTTATGCATAATGTGAAAAGGTTCGCGACGCTGATCGTCGATAAGGTACGTAAGCAAGCTAGAGCTTCGAAAACGGATTTCGAAGGGGAGAATGCACCGGAGGCGGCAGGTAAGCGTGGGGCAGCTTCAGCGAAGACACCTTCGCGGGGGGACGCAGCAGCGAAAGCTCCTGCAAAGAAGAAAGCTCCTGCTGCGAAGCAGGCAGGTGACGGAACAAGCACATTCATCGCCACGTGCCCAAGACCTGGTTGCGGCGGCTCTCTCTTCATGGGGCGTAAAGGCTACGGCTGTTCGCATTATAAGGAAGGCTGCAGCTTCGTCATTTGGAAGGAAAGCTTCGGACGAAGCTTAACGGATACACAGGTGCAGGCTCTCGTCCAAAAAGGAAAAACGACGAAGCTGAAGCTTGTCCTGGCTGACGGAACAGAAACGGATGGAAAGATTGTGTTGAAGGATGTTGCTACGGGTGCACTGGGCACCGAATGAGTGGATAGGGGAACTGCCGAGTGAGGTCATTGACGAATGATTGGTTGACTGTTTTAGAAGAGGAATTTCAAGAACAATACTATATGGAATTACAGCAGTTTCTTCAGGAGGAGTTTGCTCAGCAAATCATTTATCCACCAGTGGATGAGGTTTTTAATGCTTTGGAGTGGACTTCCTTTGAGAATACGAAGGTTGTTATTCTGGGACAAGACCCCTATCACGGAAATGGGCAAGCACATGGGCTAAGCTTCTCCGTGAAACCTGGGATAGCAATTCCTCCATCGCTAAGAAATATGTATAAAGAATTAGAGACGGATATTGGCTTTACCATACCTGATCATGGTTATTTGAAGTCCTGGGCAGAACAAGGGGTTCTGCTGTTAAATACGGTTTTAACTGTTCGTGAGGCCTTGCCTAATTCCCATAAGGGGAAGGGCTGGGAACGGTTCACAGATCGGATCATACAAGCATTAAGTGCGAGGGAAAAGCCTGTTATTTTCTTGCTTTGGGGAAGTCATGCACAGTCTAAAGCATCATTCATTGACGTGGCGAGACATGTAATTGTGACTTCGGCCCATCCTAGCCCGCTATCGGCGTATCGCGGATTTTTCGGTAGTAAGCCCTTTTCTAAAGTTAATGCCATCTTAAATCGACTTAATATGACAGAAATCGATTGGCAAATCCCGAATTATACAAATCCAAAAAACCACGAATGACAAAATTCGTGGTTTTTTTCATACATATAGACTGAAACCCGAGCTCAGAAACGAATAGTATGTTTAAGGTGTGTTACGAATGCCTATCTGGTCACAAAATGGACTGAACATAGGTAATTGGCAAGTGTAGCTCGCAGTCTTTACCAGTTTCATAAGAGCGATTTCCGAGTACTTCGCCAAAAGCGTCGTAATCAGCCTCTGTGCCTCGTTGCAAGACTTGAATAGCTGATTGAAGCACATTGGTCGCGTCGTTCATGGCTATGTCCAGTAACTCCCACACAGTATAGGTGTAGGTTTCATTCAGATCCGTCGGACAGTTCCAAGCCGTCTTGGCTTCATTAAAATAATCGAGCGGAGCCGGATGCTTCGTAAATACTAATGGTGATATTTGACCGAACGTCAACATACGTTTGAGTCCACTTGGATCATGAAATAACCTTTGTGCACGGATCATGTCGTAGTAGGCGATATCCCAATCGGACTCGCGCATCTGCGAAGCGATTTCGGGATAATGAATCGCTGCAGCAGCGGAAAGAGCAGGAACGATACCAAGGGGAAACTTTTCGCCAACGTAAATTTCTTTCCATACCGGTGTGTTCCATGTTTGAATATCTCGCTCATGCTTTGCAAAGATGGTATCCATGATGATTTCAAAGCGTTGATGATCCCATTTCTTGAAGCCTGACTTATAGAATACATAGGGATGTAAATTACGATCTAAAACATGGTGTGTCAAAAATCCTAGTACGTAAAGAACGGCAGGATTATATAAGCCTCTGCCTTGTACCTGACGAACAAGATCAAGTAGAAACGGTCCGCAGGCGTCTTTGTGCATGAGACTTCCGAGTTCATTTAATTTCTTGTCTTTTTTCCAAGGGAGAAAGTTATGATAAAAAAGAAAGTCGGGTCCTTGGCAGCCGAGTGAGAAAATATTTCGTTGCTGTTTATCGTTCAAGACCGACGCATGACCCAGTTCACTCGTGACTTTTTGTCCGATAATTAAATGTGTCCGAATATTTGGCTAGGGAGCATTCCTCCTCTCGCTTGTGATGAAGTTTATTGAAGCCTTGCTTTG
>NZ_JBFUHL010000099.1:0-12307 GCF_056402415.1 Paenibacillus sp. P4_A9 | reverse complement strand
ATCCTCGAGGCTGCTGAAATCTTAAGTGATGCGGAAGAGGTTGTTTTTGATGGTATGGATTCAGGACAGCGTACAGATATGACAGGTACCTTTGTTTATTCGAGAAGTTTGCCAAAGGTAAAGGCTATGCATCCTGATACTATCGTAGCGCTATTTATGAATGGTAATCCTCTACCTTATAAACATGGATATCCTGCAAGGTTAATCGTTCCGGGTTGGTATGGCATGGCGTCGGTTAAATGGCTTCATAGAATGGTCATCTCTGATCATCCTTTTCAAGGGCCGTTTCAAAAGATTGACTATGTGATCAAGTCTTCAGATTACAATCAAACACCCAGACCGGTAACAACCATGAAAGTAAATTCCAGCATTGTTCAACCAATTGATCAAGCAGTTTTAAGAAAGGGTGTGCACCACGTGTTTGGAGTTGCTTGGTCGGGTGAGGACCCAGTCGTGGAGATTCAAATAAGTTTGAATGAAGAAGACACATGGAACTCTGCAACTTGGTTAGATCCTGAAGTACGATATAGCTGGCGGAGATGGACTTGGACATGGGACGTCTTAGAAGCAGGAACATATCAACTTAATTCGAAAGCTACTGATTTAAGTGGGAGAACACAGCCTTTACATGCGGAGGCGAACGTAAAGGGATATGAGAACAATTCCATTCATCAGATACAAGTGTATGTGGAGTAAGCACGTCTTATAAGTTGTCGAAAAAACACCGCCAAACCACCTTCATGTTTACTACTCGTGTATAAGAGAAGGGAATAACGTCATAATATAGCTGGAATTCCATTTTTTGAAAAAGGGAGGACAAATATACGATGACATCGAGTAGAGGACATCAAGGAGCTCATGGCTCTAGTCAAATTGTAAAGCAACTGAACAATCAAGCAGAAGCCGCCGAGCAAATTCGAGGAAGTAATAATGTCGATCAAGCAATCAATGCAACCTCAAACGAACAAAGTTCAGAGCTAGATGAAATATTTAATAATGATAACGATTAGCCAAAGAGTAAATAGTTCCTAAAAACACATACTATTGACGTTTCCAATTTCCAATTACACGAGACCACCTGAATTAATTTTACAAGCCATCTTATCTAGAAACAGAGGAATTTAAAATGGATATCAGAAGAGTTGGATCTCAGCCTTCAGGCAAAGGTCCGTCAGACTATTTTACCGGAACAGTTCGCATGATCCGCTGTTTGAAGCAGCCGATCCCGCACGCGTAGCTGGGGCTAGCGTTACGTTCGAGCCCGGCGCACGGACAGCATGGCATACTCATCCGCTGGGTCAGACGTTGATCGTAACGGCAGGCTTAGGACGGGTTCAACGATTGGGCGGTCCGATCGAGGAAATTCGTCCTGGTGATGTGATCTGGTTCCCGCCGGGCGAGAAACATTGGCATGGAGCTTCTCCTACGACAGCTATGACCCATATAGCTATTCAAGAACGGCTAGACGGCAAGGCCGTCGAGTGGATGGAAAAAGTCAGTGAAGATCAATACCAGTTGTGACTAAAAAATAAAGACTGATGGAACGTACATTGTTCCAGCCAGTCTTTTTTTATCACGTCCAGCTTGTAGTGTCGATTGAGCTTGACTAATCATTGCTTGTGCTTGTGCTATTTCATTTGATGCTTGCTTTAGAGCTTCTTCACAAAGTATATCGCGGCTGGAGCTGCAGCTGAGCGGCTCGGAGTACGGGCTGATCGCAGAAGGAGACAAGGGAAGATATCCTCAAGGTTTCTGGAAGGAAAATCAAACTGTTGAAAGAATATATTAAGGATTATATCGAGATAGGAATATGAATTCAATTATGGAAGCGCTTTAAATAGTAATTCAGCCAGGCATTGTTCCTAATTCACTATTTGAAGATGCTGACCTTTGGAACATTGTAAAAAACTAATCACGAGATGAGCTGATAAGATGTCCGAAATTTCCGAGATAGAAATAAAAGAACATTTTCCTCGGGGCATTATTCAATCTATAAAGGCTGAATCATTGATTGAGGCTCCGCCTTCATGGTATGTCATTGCAGGTGAACAAGGCGTGATCGAGCTGTATTTTAGCTATGGGCCTTCCTATGTCCTGCAAAAAACAAATGATTGGTACGTATTGCCCATGGAAGAAGGAAGTACAGATCTAGAGGGGAATTCAATCGCCTGGGTTTTACCTGAAAATATAGACTCTTTAGATGCCTCATGGTTAATTAAAGCAGAAGGAACGATCCGGATCACGGCCCTTGATAAGCAAGGAATCTTGGTACATATTTCAGCTGAAAATTGTCAGTTGATTCCGTATGAGAGCAGGCCTCATTCCGACTGTTTTGGCGACCGATACACGTTTGATTTTGAGCATGGTGAAGCGCTTGGAAAGACGTTGGCAGCTTTTTATTGGGGGACCATGCTTCCTTCCGTAGTTGAACGAACGAGAGCCGCTGCCTATCCGGAGTCTAATGGCTTCGTTCTGAGCACCTTAATGAAGCATGCTTACGCGGGTACTTACCCTGACGTGGATCACGAATTCCAAATAAAAGGGAGAATGGCTTGGGGTAATCAACTTGATGCGGCTGTTATTCGTCGAATGATGGAACTTCAGCTTAAGCTTATGAAGGAAGATCCCGAAAGATTGTGGAGAAATCCATGCGCCGTTCAACCAGATGGAACAAGGGAGTATCATGTGCGGCGTAGCTCAATGGATGGCAAAACAAATGCTAACATGTTCCTCATAACTGGAAACGTAGAGATCTTGGAGTCAGCATGGCTATATATAAGTTTAACGAAGGATAAAGAATGGCTCAGCRCCCATATTGAAGAACTTGAAGGAGCGGCAAGTGGAATCGAAGACTATATTGACCGTCATGGTCGTCTCTGGTCGGATGTATATTACGAGGATCAGGTAATGAAAGATGGGCGGGAATCGTTAGCAACTGCGCTTGCTGCCTATTCGTTAAAGTTACTTGGAAGATTAGAGCAATATATACAACGTGAAGACAAGGCTGAGTTTTACAATCAAATAGCCAAACAGTTGTCTGAAGTTTTGGTCGAGCCCTTGCCAAACGGATATTGGGATCCGCAAAATCGCCGTTTTGTCGATTGGGTTGATCGAAGCGGGGTTGTACACGATCATATCCATTTATTGGCTAATATATTGCCGGTTATGTTCGGATATTCGACCCTAGAACAAGAAGAAGCTGTCATGTCATTAATGAATGCTAAACGAAATGAGTTCCAGCGGTTTCCTAGCTTTGTTGCAGCTGAAATCGAGCAATATACCTTGTCCGAATTAGGAGATGGCGGTCCTTATGACTTATGCGCAGCAGGGCGTTATTGGTGCTGGGATGCAGCTTACTGGTCATGGAGAAAAGATGGCGATTTGTTAAGCCGACAATTGCTACAGGTTATGGAGCAGGCTGGTAAAGACGGATATATCATGGGAGAACGCTATGATATGAACCATGTCTATTATATCGACGACAAGAATTGGCACGGCGCTGGCCATTACTACGAGTATCCATGTGTATTTTCTTGGGTATTGCTTCATGAATATGTAGGCATACGTTTCTCCTTGGAGGCCGATTTGAGGATAGAGCCTAAGTTGCAAACGTATGGACGCGTTGAATTGCAGCAATCGCTTTTTCAGGTGTCCTACGAGTACACTTCTGAAGGGTTTACCTTGACGAATAGATCTGATTCGAAGCGAGTATTCGAGGTAGAACTTTCCGCGCTTTACCCTAACTCTACATGTAGGACGATAAGCCTTGCTGCCGGGGAACAGATGTATTTTCCACATATAACAGAGGGGGGCTACGATAGGCCCAGATCCTAATGTCATTTTGGATGAATGTGCAGGGTAATTTTGTTCTAGCATATTACTAGAAATTTTTGTATAATACCACAAAGTATTAGATGGGGGTGACAGGTGCGTGCAGAAGAGCTGGATCGAAGTAATTGAAGCACAATTGCTTCCGAATTTGCAGCTTGCCAGTGAGCGGTCGTATGACCCGATCGTCGTTTATAGTGTCCCTGAGCCGTGGCAGCTTATCGGAGCTGGTAATTATGCGGCTGTACTGGTGCATCCAAGCTATCAGGATATGGTTGTGAAGGTGTACGCGCCGGGGCGGCCAGGCTTAGAGGATGAAAAAGAAATATATCGACGGCTGGGGAGGCACGCAGCTTATTCCGAATGCCTCCATACGGGTGATTCTTATCTCGTACTGCGCCGACTAACGGGCGTTACGCTATATCAATGTGTGTTGCGAGGCATCCCGATTTCGCGTCAAGTGCTGCACGATATCGATGAAGCGTTGAAGTATGCGGTTAGCCGGGGACTGACACCGCATGATGTGCATGGCAAAAATGTGATGCAGCATAACGGCCGAGGCTTAGTCGTCGACGTATCGGATTTCTTGAAAGAAGACGATTGCTCGATGTGGGACGATTTGAAGCGCGCCTACGATCGCTTTTATTTCCCATGGCTGCGTAGGCTGCCGTTCCCGGAACTCGTGCTGCACCTTGTACGCCGAGGCTACCGGAAATACCGCAGATGGGCACGAACTTCGAGTGAGTTGCACAAGAAAAGTATGTAAAATGATTTATACCGCAAACTCGGCATGTGAAGTATCGCATGCTGGGATTAGCGGTTTTTTTCTTTCCATATTCGTAAGGAAAGTACTTCTTAAACAAATAATTAGCAAGTATTTATTCCAAGGAAGATATAAAATAAGTAAAAATAATAAAAAAGAAATGCATTTCCACAAAAAGAAGGAGGTAATCAGTTCTGAAGGCACATGGTAGAGAAGTTGTATTTAAGGCGTTATCAGGAAGCATTAACAGAAATCTTAATGATGATAAATCCGATAGAGATATAAAGTTGTTTGTATTGCCAACATTTGAAGATTTATATAATGGAGTGGTATATAAAAACTTTATTACTTCAGAAACGGAAGATGTCGAAATCCACGATGTTAGAAAGTTGGAGAAATTACTATATAATTCGAACTTAACATTCTTAGAGTTGCTCTATTCTGTAGAAATTGAGACATTTAATATACATGAAGTAAGTAGCATAATTGAAATGAGAGATGAAATTTCAACGATCAACTTAAAGAATTTATACAATAGCTGTTATGGTATGTACCACGGACAGATGAAGGATTTGCACAAACCTAATTCTGACTTACAGAGAGAAATTATTGACTTATACGGATATAACACCAAAAAAGCAATGATGTCGTTTCATTTTTTGAAGTTTATTATCCGATTTTATGAAACTGGATTTACAGATTTTGCTTCATCCATTTATTATGAAAACTCTGAACGAGAGTTCATGCTGAATATTAAACAGGGTGGGCTAACATATGAGCAATTTTCTGGCTTAATCAAAGCTACAGAACAACATGTAAAAGATCTAGAGCCGCATTATGGAATACATACTGCAAATGAAGATACAAATAAGAAGCTACAGTGTTTACTAAGGAAATTGGTGAGACATAGTTTATAAGAGAACCGAAAGTAATTTTCAAATACTGATGCTGAAACCATTTTTCCGCAAGAATGTAGAGATTCGCAAAAAAATCCATTTGGGAATTCATAGTTGACTCAATAGGCACAAAAATAAATGAGTGAGAATAAAATGTATCTATGTAGGTGAAAATGGTTAAAAAGGAAATTGAGGGTGTACAAATGAGACAACGAAATGATGAAATGATGATCCATGAAAATGACGCAATTTTAGCAGAAATAACACTTAAGCATATCCGTCAAGGAAGTTACGAATTAAAGGCATTTTCAGAAGCTGCCGAGCGTATTGGAAGCAGTATCAGCGCGTGTTCATTCAGATGGAATTGTATAGTTAGACAAGGACATGAAGAGGCAATTAATACTGCTAAAGCAGAACGAATACAACAAAGAAATAGCGTGCGAAATAAAGCAGGATATTTATATCTGATAAGAAATCGATGATCCTAAATTAATGATTAAAAAGCCACTTGCCAAGGTGGCTTTTTCGTCGTACAAAATAGGAAATTGTTAGTACCAACATGTCCATCATTCGTTTAGTTGATTGACAAAATTTAAAATTACATGTATTATTAATACAAGTAAACCAATCGGAATTAAATCGAATGTGAGGATGATTGCTATGTTTTTACTTAAAGAAATTATATGCAGTGTTTTGTTGTGCGTCGCATTCCTTTGTTATTTTAAGGAGTTTAAGCAAGGTGATTGGCGGTCTGACGGGAATTAAGTAAAAGTGAGCAGTTCAAAAACAAAAAAACGGCATACCATCAGATTGACGGCTACCGTTACTGTCGAACACCATTTATAATATAGATGAAAAGAACTAGTAAAAAACGGATATAAGTACCTGCCCCAGTATTGTCAACGCAACAAATCCCACAATAGCCATAACAATCGTGTTTCTTCCTACCTTTTTAAAATCAGTCATGTTGATACTCAGTCCAAGTCCTGCCATTGCAATAGACATTAAGAAAACGCTTGCCGCAATCAAGAAGTGAATAATCGACGAAGGCAGTAGGCCTGTCGTGTTTACCAAACTCATTGCTAAAAAGCCGAAGATGAACCAAGGAACGGGTAACTTTCTCCAACTCTTTTTATCCGTTTCTGTTCGCTCATCGTTACGGTAGAAGTAACTCAATATAAGAGCAACAGGGATCAGAAGAGCCACTCTGCCGAGCTTGACTAGAATAGCTGTCTCACTACTTATATCTCCGCCAGGAACGCCAGCTGCTATGACATGTGCCAATTCATGCAATGTAGAACCTGCAAAAACTCCGTAAGTATAAGGATCAAGTCCTAAATAGGGGTATAAGAAAATATAAAAAACAGCACCTATAGTACCCAAAATTGCTATGCAAGCGACAGAAATAGCCGTTTGTTCTTTTTTCGCGCCTATTAATGGTGCAACAGCGACAATGGCAGCCGCGCCGCAAACCGCGGTTCCAACGGCAATCAAAACTCCTAACGTCTTATCCACGCGTAACCATTTAGTCAAGAAGATCATGATAGTCAAAGTAAATGCAATCACGATCATGTCGATCAAAACGACTCGCATTCCAGCATTCAAAATTTGATTTAAATTTAAGCGAACTCCCATCAAAATAATTCCTGCCCGAAGTAAAAACTTGCTGCTGAATGTTATGCCGATACTGGCACCTACAGGGATATCCATCACGGATTTCCATAGGACACCCAACATGATGGAAATAATCATAATTCCCATAATGGAAAAGAATGGAGCTTCTGCAATGCGGCCCGCCAAAACAGCGAGAGTCGCCGTCAAAGCGATGCCTTTTAGAGGCTTTTTCCAACTGGCCATTTCACTTATAGCGGTTGTTCCGAGAGGACCCGGCTGTGCATTAGGAATCTGCAAACTAACATCTCCCATCGCCAAATTTCATTCTACTAATTAACTAGAGCGGCTTCACAGTAATGTCAGATGGCTCTTCGCTTTCATCCTTTAAGTTGACTGGTATTCCTGCTAGTTCTAGTTCAAGGAGAAGAGTTCTTTCGACACTGCTAAGATGTTCGAACATTCTCGAGCGCGCCAGCTTTGCGTTTCGATCTTTAATGGCCTCTGCAATAAGCATGTGTTCCTTCAGGGATTGCTCGACCCGCCCCGGAATTTTCATGGATTGCATCCTGCTTTCCCGCAGTAAATCAATCAAATTGGTCATGACCCGCATAACAACTTCATTACCTGCTGCTTCAGCGACTGTCAGGTGGAACTGTTGATCGGATTCGGACAGAAACTTATCACGTTCTTCTTTGGTTTGAAACTGTTGCTGCACGATGACTTTATTATAACAATCACGTGTCGTTTCGTAGATTTGGTCCAAGAAGTCAGATGTTCCCCGCTTAGCCGCTTTGGCGGCGCTCTCCGTTTCAATCATCTTTCTAACTTCGAACAATTCATAAATCGTGTCGGTCTGTAGAAACAAAAAGGAGGCTAAATTGTCAAGACGCGCGCTTTGATCTGCAACAAAAACGCCATGACCCTGGCGTATGTTAAGTAAATTCATGGCTGATAAAATTTTAAATGCTTCCCGAATGGTAGGCCGACTAACATTCATCATCTCCGCCAATTCACGTTCAGAAGGAAGCTTATCACCCGGCTTAAGCTGACCGGAAGCGAGAAGTTCATGGATATGTTCGACCACTTTGCGTGAAAATGTTTTACGTTCCTCATTAATCGATTTAAACACTCGAATTAACCTTCTTTCTCTTAACCCTGTACAAGGGACAGACTTAACTTCGTGAATGAACGGATCCATTATAGCAAAATAGTGATCTTAAGACATCCATTACACGATATCGGAAGGATGAAGCTCACAAATACATGTATAGTTGGATACCTCGGAGGGCATCCAACTATGATGAATTGCTGCGTATTTGAACTCAAGTGTCTTAAGCGCTTCTATACAGCTTGGTCATAACGAATTCTTTATGTCCAAGCGCTTCTGCTGCAGTCAAACGGCCGTTTACAACACGGCAAAGGTAATCCATCAGCAGATCGCCTGCTTCAGTCAAATTGATCTCACGGGATAACAAACCACTACAATCAACGTCGATATGTTCGCTCATTGTGTTAACTGTTTTTGGATTTGCTGTAACTTTAATTACGGGTTCAATCGGATTGCCGATAATGTTGCCTTGACCTGTAGGGAAGAAGTGGAGTACCGCTCCACCAGCAGCCATCAATGTAATGCACTCTGCGGCTGCGGACGAAGTATCCATAAAGTAGAGACCAGGCCCGTTTTGCGGCATTTCGCCAGGCTCAAGTGCACCAATTACTGGTTTAATACCAGTTTTCTCGATATTACCTAGTGCTTTTTCCTCGATCGTCGACAATCCACCGGCAATGTTGCCTTGCGTTGGTTGTGAACCGAGAAGATCAACACCTTGGGATTTAATTTCAGTAATGTAATCGTCGTAAATGGCCATAAATTTCTGGCGGACTTCAGGAGTAGCGCAACGATCAGCAATTAGATGCTCGCCGCCTGTCAACTCAGAAGTTTCGCCGAAGAATACAGTTGCACCGGCATCGACCAAACGGTCAACGGCTTGCCCGACAGTAGGACAAGAACCTAGTCCAGTTGTCGTATCGGACTCACCACATTTAATGCTAACCTTTAATTCGCTTAATTCGATAGGTTCGCGCTGCAATTCGGAAGCCCATTGAACGAATTCTTTTGCTTTCCAAGAAGCTTGGCGAATGATCTCCAGATCGCCTGTTCCTTCGATGGAGAAGGAGGCAACTGGCTTTCCGGTTTTGGCAATACCATCAGCAATAACTTTCGTCCAATTCGGCTCAATGCCGATGACGATAACTGCAGCTACGTTTGCGTTAGAACCTGTACCGATCATAGTGCGGAAATGAAGCTCAAGGTCTTTCCCATATTGAAGGCGCCCGTAAGCGTGGGGAAGGGACATCACACCCTGGATGTTGCGAGCTACCGCTTCACAAGCCGTATTAGAAATATCGTCTACTGGAAGAATGATTACATGATTGCGAATACCTACATCGCCGTTTTCTCTACGATAACCATATAGTTGTTTTGTCATTTTCTACCACCTCAGTGTTTTGATATTGTGGGTATGAACATAATCACCGATTTTAAATCCGTTTGGAGCATATCCGATTGGCAAGCCGTATTCTAGCACATGACCTTTTGGAGCCAATTCGGCAATGGACACTTTGTGACCGAGTGGGATGGAGCTATTGGCTGTGACCTCAATGGTTGACTCGTCATCCATAAAGACGCCGATTATTCTCTCGCCGGATTCGATGTCAGACGTAGCCACGCCGACATGATCTCCTTGTTTGTGAATTAGAAACTTGTGCATCGTATAAGCCTCCTTGAAGATTTTTTTGGTACCTATCATTCGTGTAATAGGTAAGTGGTATTACCAATTATGAGTTCAGTATAATCTGACAATTCGGTTTTGACAATAACAATTTTAAAATTTTGGTAAGAGTCCATAATTACTAAATACACCAGCCCAAATCTTGAGCGAAACAAGAATAATCGCAACAGCCATAATGGCATGTAGAGATTTATTTTTCATCCTTTTCCCGAGTCGTGATCCGATTAGTCCGCCAGGAACCGCACCTATGGCTAAAATTAACCCTTCGAGCCACGGGAAGCCTGTTCCAGCAGTTCCAAACATTTTTCCAATAAGGGCACCGATCACAAGAAGTAATCCAACCGCAAGTCCAGTACCTACTGCTGTTCTAGATTCGATTTTAAATAGATTTATCATAACGGGTAAAAATAAAAAACCAGCTCCTAAACCAAATAAACCACCTAATAAACCGATACCGAGGCCTAAACAAATAGCCCATGTTTGGTTGCGGTACGGGGTGGAGTTCGCTTCAACCCGCCGCAAAAACATGGAGGCCGTTGCAATCAGGGCAAGTATTGCAAAAATAGCTGTCAGCAGATCATGGCTCATCTGTTCCGATAAAGCGCTGCCTATAGCTCCGCCAATCAATGAGGGAGGTCCCATATATCGAATCATGTACCTATCAATGAGACGGCTTCTCCAATAAGTAACCAGTCCCGAGCTTGAGGAAAAAAGAGTCTGCACGATGACCATCCCAGCTATCATATGCATGCTGTATTCCTGTCCGAACAAAGGAGGGGTGAGCAGCAATAAAAAAGTGAGAATTAACCCTCCTCCAACTGATATCAGCCCCGTTAAAATGCCACCGATTAATCCAATGAGAATCAAAGCAAATGACATGTCATCCAACTCCTCATTAGGTGCTTATTTGTCCTATTTTCTAATCCCATCAACCAAGAAGGAATTACCCGGTACATTCATGTTCAATTCACATAAGTCAGACCGCAAATAAAGCTTGATATGCTCGATGGGCTGCTCCTCTGCGGTGAAGCTAGTTCGCGACAACTGGAGCAATGGATCTTTGGCCGGAATTTTCAAGAGTTCAGCTTGTTCTTTATTGGCAGAAAGGGATCGAATGGTTAGGCTAGCATTTTTCAAAGAGTATCCTCCATGCTTAGTGAGCAATGTGTAGCCGGCATTTTGTTCAGCCAATTGCCAGGTTACGGTGGAAGCTAGACTCACTGGCAAATACATGAGACTGAAACCAAAAATCTCTTCGTCGCGGTAGTATATCCTTTTTAGGAAAAGGGATTGTGTAAACTGTTCCCCTAAAATGCTCACAACATCATCCGGTGTATCGGTAACCTTCATTTCAAGAAGCTTGGGTACAAGATCTTTTTGCAAGAAAGAATCATAGAACGCTTCCATGCCGCCTAACTCTTGTTTAAGCATCGGACCAATGACGAAAGTTCCTTTTCCTTGCTTTCTGACAACTAATCCTTTTTCGTGCAAAATTTCAATGGCCTGACGGGAAGTCATACGACTTACATTGTACGTTTCCATCAGCTCTGCTTCAGTAGGAATTTTCTGATCAGGTTGAAGCTCTCCCAATTGTATGGCAGATTCGAGAATGGCTGCTATTTGAGCATACATGCTGATGTGGCTAGCGCGATCTATCATGAAAATAAGCCTCCTAATCTGAAAATTAATGATTGACGAATCGTTCTATAACATTATAATACATATTATAACGATTGAGTACAATGGGTTAACGAAAAGATTTTGAAATGGGGGAATCCTTGTGGCAGATGTCAAAATCAAAGTGCTTCGCTATCATCCAGATGTCGATACGGAGGCGAGGTATGACTCATATACCGTGGATGCGAAAGAGAATATGACGGTATTGGATGCACTATTTATTATTCTTACCGAACAGGATCAAACGATTTCATTTCGCTGTTCCTGCCGTCTCGGCATGTGCGGTTCCTGCGGAATGATCATGAATAATAAAGAAGGACTCGCTTGCCGGACGAAAATTGCGAAGCTTGGTTCGGAGATTACCGTGCGTCCTCTACGGAATTTGCCGATCATCAAAGATCTCGCCGTGAATATGGATCCATTCTTTAAACAGTGGCAGCGGATCAAACCTTATTTTGTTCCAACTGCCGAAGCGGAAAAAGACTTTGCCGTGATTCCCCCAGATTCGGACAGCCGTGAAATTATTGATCAAAACATAGACTGTATTACTTGTGGAGCCTGTTACTCAGCTTGTACTTTAGTATCTTTAGACGATAGCTACATCGGTCCTGCCGCATTAAATCGAGCCTACACGCTTGTAGCAGATGAACGGGATCAAGGCACCGGACAACGGATGGAAGTGGCTGCAAGTGAGGATGGCGTTCTCCGTTGTCATACCCTTTTCAATTGCATGGAAG
>NZ_JBFUHL010000098.1:0-12437 GCF_056402415.1 Paenibacillus sp. P4_A9 | reverse complement strand
CTTCCTACAGCAACAACAACGAGCTACAGAGAAACGTGAAGTAAGTAAACCAAATAGCCCTTGGATTAATTTCTAGATGACAAAAAAGAAGCCTCTAACCACGATTACAGCGTGGATAGAGGCTTCTTCTCATTGTGAAGGGAATCAAGCGATCATGCCTAATGTGAAAAATGTCATTAAACCAATAACGAAATTCATACCCCACTTTTTACGAAGAAGCTCACGCCCTCGATGCAAGCGAGTTTTCACCGTAGTAATCGGCAGGTTCAGTCGCTCACTAATTTCTTGAAGAGAAAGCTCCTCTAAATAGTAGAGGGTAATAATACCCTTATATTTATCCGCTAATTTATTAATGGATGCGTGCATGTGCTCTTGAATTTCAGCTTGGAGCAGGGCATGTTCTGGAGATTGATCCTGACTAGCAAGCTTACTATAGTAGCTGTAATCGTCATCGAGATCATTTAACTCCGCATCGAGGGATTGAACGGGCCTTTTTTTGCGTAGTAAATCTATGGCAACATTTTTTCCGATCCGATAAATCCAAGTTGAGAAATTTTGGCTTTCATCAAAGTGGTTTAAATTCAAATAAACGCGGATAAAGGTTTCTTGGACAATATCCTCGGAATCAGGACGGTTATGCAGCATTCGAAACGCAAGCTGTTGGATCTTATTACGATAAAGCTCGACTAACTCCACGAAAGCGTTGCGATCGCCCCGTCTGGATAATTGAATTAATTGAAGTTCAGCCACATTCATGATGTTTCCCTCCTTAGAGTTGTCGTTTAGAAAAGGTGTATTAAAGTCTCATTTGCTTAATTCATATATATCGTCTTTCATGCATGCCTATGAGAGTTTTTCATCTATCTTTGACTATATCATTTCTGCGGCTACAGTCAAATTCAAATGAGAGGTAGAGTCCTTTTATAACCATTTGTTACCGATATCATGTAGCTTTCGTGACGCTTTATAGGGATCTTTGACGAAGTCAAAGTCTCTCTGCTAGGAATGGGGACTTGGACTTGACTGGGAAACAGAGGTTGTGTTCGAATTAGAGCTCCCTGACCCAACCTTATGAATTTCGTTCCATAATGCCACACTTCCCCAGAATAAAATGACTCCGATAATAAGAAGAGTTGTGCGTTTAATTGGTTTTCTTCCGTTCAAGGTTTAATTCACCATCCGTCATGATTGGTTACATTCTCTTCTATGGTAAATGATGTATAGTGCTTCTTGCAAATGGAAACAATACGAAAAAACAAGAAGAAGGGGATAACGTGAATGTACAACGGTTCTTGAAGCAATTGAAAAAAAGGCTACGCTGGAAACGCAGTTGGTTGACCCTAGGGATGTTCGTTCTGGTTGTTATTGTTACCTGGTTAGTTTTTGGTGATAATGACCGTCATAACCCGAAAGTTGCCATTCAAGCGACCATCGCTGGTTTAACGCCAGAAGATGATGTACGTCTTCAGGAAGCAACAAAGCGGTTGCAAACCATTTCGGATCGCAGAGAAAGCTATTTGCTCAAGTCCTATGTTTGTGGTGAAGAACGCATTCAGTTGGGTTCGCATACTTCACAAGAATTACTCTCACTGCAGAAGCAACATCCTAGTTGGCAGTTAAATATCCAGGCAGCTGGCGAGGTTGTTTTTACGGAAAACATTGAAGATCTATCTCCAGACTGCAAAGAAAAAGCAGTATTCGGGATTGACGGCAGCAGCAACTTGTCGTTATTCAACGGTACCCCTGCAAACAATCACATTATTCGAACCTTTTTCCAACTAAATATACAGCAATTAGAAAGCAGCTTGCCACGAGATACGGTTGCACAACTGCACGAGGGAATCAGAGTCTCCGATATAGAGGAGTATAATAGCGTATTATCGACATTCAGCGATTATGCCATAGAAGTTACGGAAGGTGCCATGTCGCGTCCCTAGTTCCAAGAATACCATAGATATAGCCCAAGAGATAGTTTCGGGAAATCCCGAGTCTATCTCTTTTTTTCATTCTCTGCTATAATGGAAAATGACTACATATGTTCGCTTTTTTATAAAATATAAGCATTTATTTGTTTCACATTATAAGTTGGCTATATTTCACCATAAACGCTCCCGTCCTAGGAGGACGGTGTAGTCGTTTATTTCGGATGGGAGAGAAATACTTTGCGTATTCTAGGGATTGATCCAGGGATCGCGATCGTAGGCTTTGGCTTTATTGATAAAATCGGCAGTAAACTAGTTCCGGTACAATATGGTTCGATTCAAACGGAAGCACATACAGATCCTGGTATCCGATTGAAGGATGTCTATGACGCTACAGTGCAATTGATTGAGAAATATAAACCAGATGTGATGTCCATTGAGAAACTATTTTTTAATCGAAATGTAACAACGGCATTCACAGTAGGCCAAGCGCGAGGTGTGATGATACTTGCGGGAGTGCAGGCTGGGTTGCCGATTGCTGAATATACGCCGCTTCAAGTGAAGCAGGCCGTTGTTGGATATGGAAAGGCTGAGAAGAAGCAAGTGCAGGAGATGGTCAAAGTTTTGCTGAAGCTGTCACAAGTGCCGAAGCCAGATGATGTCGCTGATGCGCTCGCTATCGCTATTTGTCATGCACATTCCTCTGCACTTCAATCTAGGATAAACGAGGTCAAACGATGATAGATTTCTTACGAGGTAAAGTTGCCCTGCGTGAAAGTGATTATGCGGTTCTCGATGTGAATGGCGTGGGCTATCGGGTATTCTGTCCGAATCCTTATGCGCTTTCGCATAAGGAAAATGAGGATGTTACGATGTTCATCCATTATCATGTACGGGAAGACGCTCATCTTCTGTTCGGCTTTATCACACGTGATGAGCAGTCCTTATTTCGCTTATTACTAGATGTGAGTGGTATTGGCCCCAAAGTAGCGCTCGGTATTCTCGCAGCAGGCGGAAGGCCTGAAGCGGTAATTCTAGCGATTAGTCAAGAAAATCTGGCGTTTCTGACGAAGCTTCCTGGTATTGGGAAGAAAACAGCCCAACGCATTATTCTAGACTTGAAGGACAAGCTGGGCTCTGTGAGCTTCTCGAGTCCAGAAGCCGCTGTCGCGTTAAGTATTGTCGGATCAGCACAATTAACAGAGGGCGGTTTGCCTTGGAGCGAGGCGAAGGAAGCCTTAATGACGCTTGGCTATACGGAGGCAGAGGTTGATCGTGCTTGGCTGCAAGTGAAGCCTAAAGCAGGGCCATCAGATTCCGTAGATATTCTAGTGAAGCTTGCTTTGCAAGCTCTATTCACCATGTAAGAAACTGAGCGTGCAAATGAAGGAGGGACACCATGGACAATGACCGGATCATATCGGCTAATTTTATGATGGAGGACAATGTGGTCGAGTATAGTCTACGTCCTCGTTATTTGGCTGAATATATCGGCCAGAAGCAGGCGAAGGAGAACCTCAAGATCTATATTGAAGCTGCAAAGATGAGGAAAGAAGCTCTAGATCATGTACTTCTATATGGACCACCTGGACTTGGGAAAACAACGCTATCCAACATTATCGCCAACGAGCTTGGCGTGAATATTCGTACAACCTCCGGGCCTGCCATTGAGCGGCCTGGAGATCTTGCGGCCATCCTGACGAATCTGCAGGAAGGGGATGTGCTCTTTATCGATGAGATTCACCGACTCCACCGAACGGTGGAAGAGGTGCTGTACCCAGCGATGGAGGATTTTGCCCTTGATATTATTATCGGCAAGGGGCCTAGTGCACGTTCCGTGCGACTCGACCTGCCGCCATTTACCTTGATCGGCGCCACGACGCGTGTTGGGCTGCTCTCTGCGCCTCTGCGCGACCGTTTCGGGGTTGTCAGTCGTCTGGAGTTCTATACGGTAGACGAGCTTAGCTACATCGTTAGTCGGACAGCCGACATCCTGCAGGTCGGCATCGTTGGCGAAGCTGCACGCGAGATCGGGATGCGCTCGCGCGGAACTCCGCGTATCGCCAATCGCTTATTGAAGCGGGTACGCGACTTTGCGCAGGTGAGAGGCGACGGTATTATCACAATGGAGTTAGCCAAAGAGTCGCTAAGACTCCTGCAAGTGGATGATTTGGGCTTGGATGAAATTGACCATAAAATGCTGCGCGCTATTATTCAGAGCTTCCAAGGGGGCCCTGTCGGGCTCGAAACCATCGCAGCAACCATTGGTGAGGAAAGTCAAACGATTGAAGATGTTTACGAGCCGTATTTGCTTCAAATCGGTTTTATGCAGCGTACACCTAGAGGTCGGACCGTGACGCCGCAGGCCTATCACCACCTTGGGTTACCTGTACCAGAGCAACGTTAATTCGTTACGTCATTGGTAAGCTTTTGCCGCTGCTGAAAGGGCGGGCAAGAGCTTTTTTTGTCTTTTTTTCTGCGAACCAACAAAACTTCTGTCTCTTACTAGAGTCTACATTACTAGATGAACGGAGAAAGAAAGGATTCGATACCTTTATGTTTGGAAGACTTCAGCGGGTTAACCCAAAGCGTATTGCCATCTTAACGACAGCGGTTTTAACATTTTCAGCCATTTCATATGGGAGTTCTGAGGCTAGTGCAGTGGGCGTTAAGCATTTGGATCAAATTCGTGTTGCACTTGTAATTAACGCTACCAAATATAAAAAGATAGAGCCGCTAGTTTCACTCTCGTCACCGGGCGGATTTGATATCGGCGTTCGCGGTTCAGCGGACACAGCGGCAACACCTTGGGCTTCCATTTCGGATACAACTATTCGGATGTCATTAGATCAGTATAGTATGATGATGCTGGAAACGTCAGACTTCACAGCGGCAAAGACATTGAACGCAAAGCTGGCTGTGATGCCAGAGGAAAGCTATGTGTTAAGTCGTGCTAGGCTGGGGAAGATGGTGTATCAAGTCTATTACGGGAATCTGCCTACGAAGGCTGAAGCCGAAAATGCAGCAGCACAAGCGTTGAGGGACGCGACGGTTGCTACCTTGACGAAAACGGCCTCTCCAGCGATCAGTGGTCCCCTCCATTTGAGTGCGGGGACATTTGCTTCAGAGGCGGCAGCACAGCAGCAAATCGCTGTGTACACACAAGCTGGTGTTATAGCTGATCTGGTTTTACAGGCAGATGGCACAGGTAAAGTAAGCTATGGTGTTTGGGTAGGTAGTGAGGCGACAGACGCCAAACTCGAGGCTGTGAAGCAAGAAGCGCTGAAAGCTGCGCCGGGTACACCGCTACAAGCTGCGAATACGAAGGCTGCGTACTTGATCCGAAGGTCAGATGTAACCACTTCAAGCAGCCCCTCAGGGGCAGTGGGCCACTATGTGACTGCCGTAGGTGAGCAGAAAACGGTGATTCATCCTAAGAAGCAGGGCATCGCTGTGAAAGAGCGCTTGGACCGTAGTTTCCGCGGAGATATGGAAATAAGCACGTATCATGACCGACTAGCCTTAGTGAATGAAGTTCCTATGGAACAATACTTATATGGGGTTATTGGTGCAGAGCTCAGCTCGCTTTGGCCAGCAGAAGCATTGAAGGCTCAGGCAGTTGCGGCACGTACGTATGCGATCTATCAAGGGAATAAGTATGAAATCGCACAGGTTACAGATACAACGCTTGACCAGGCGTACTACGGCTTGGATAAAGAATTTACGGCCGGCAATCAAGCGGTTGATGCTACGAAGGATGAAGTCATTTCAGATAAACGCGGCTTAATTTCACCTGTATTCGGCTCGAATGCTGGCGGTATAACAGCAGATGCTACGGAGGCATGGGGGAATTCAGTTGACTATCTGCGAAGTGTTCCAAGCCTGGATGAAGGTGCTGAACAGGGCAAAGCCATTTGGTATCAAATTCAACTGACAGACGGTCGTATCGGCTTTGTACATAGCATGTATGTTAAGGATAGTGGACAGAAAGATAAGGCAGGTAAGGCAATTTACGAAGCAACAGAGCCGGATGTCAATGTGCGTCTCGCACCTTATGTTGATAATGTTGGGAATCCTGCGATAGCTAAACTGGCTGCCAAAGAGAAGGTCGTCATTCTTGGTCAAGAGCGGGAATCGAATGCTTATTCCTGGATTAGAGGTCCTTATACATTAAGTGAAATCAAAAGTAAGCTTGAAGCCGCTAAGATAACCATCAACGGGGAGTTGACCTCGTTGGAGGTTTCCAAAAGAGGTCCTTCTGGCCGAGCGATCGAGTTGAAAGCGAACGGTGTTGTCGTGAAATTGGATAATCCGGATGCCATTCGTGCAGCACTTGGCGGTTTGCCAAGCACACTGTTTGAAATAGAAGGAGCAGGCAGTTATACTGGTACTAGCTCTAATGTTCCAAGCTTAGCAATCCTGAGCAGCACGGGGGTTGTTACGAGCAGTTTGTCCTCCGATAGTGTCTACGTGTTATCTGGGAAACAATCGCAACCAACTGCAGTGAAGAAAGCGGATTTGATGACGATAAGCAGTACGGGCGTAAGTAAGCCTGCGTTGACAGGAATGGGGACTCCTGGCATCCCAAGCAAAGGAACGACTACCCTGCAAGGAAATCAAATTATTTTCCGTGGAAAAGGGTTTGGTCATGGTGTAGGGATGTCGCAATGGGGCGCAAAAGGCTTTGCAGAAAAGGGCTACGATTACAAAAAAATACTCCAGACTTACTATACTGGAGTTAACATAACGAAGGAATGAATAACTAACATGGAAGTACAAGCTTTCGATTTTGAATTACCTGAATCCTTGATTGCCCAGACGCCGCTGTTACAACGCACGGCGTCTAGGTTGCTTACACTGAATAAAGAAACAGGCGAAACCGCTCATCGCACATTTGAAGATCTTATTGCCTACCTAGAAGCCGGGGATTTACTCGTGATGAATGACACACGAGTCATTCCAGCACGGCTTTTTGGTATGAAGAAAGACACAGGCGCTAAAGTCGAATTATTGTTACTGAAGCCGCTCGGCGAGGATCGATGGGAGGCTTTAGTTAAGCCAGGGAAACGCATGCAATTAGGGGCAATTGCGGAATTTGGCGTGACGACTGACGAGGGTAGTGAACCGCTTCTAACTGCGGAAGTCGTAGAGGTGGGAGACATGGGGGCTCGTGTGCTGCAATTCAGATACACAGGTATTTTCAATGAAATCCTTGATCGATTAGGCGAGATGCCGCTTCCGCCCTATATCAAGGAGCAGCTATCAGAGCGGGAACGATACCAAACCGTCTACGCAAAGCATGAAGGGTCATCCGCCGCGCCAACGGCAGGCTTGCACTTTACAGAGGACTATTTGGAAAGACTAAAGGCCAAAGGCGTTCGGCTTGCCTTCGTAACGCTGCATGTAGGTCTAGGCACTTTCCGCCCTGTATCGGTGGACAAGATCGAAGATCACCAAATGCATGCCGAGTATTACATACTATCAGCGGAAACAGCTTCACTGATTAATGAAACCAAATCAGCGGGTAAACGCGTCATAGCAGTCGGAACGACATCTGCACGGACGTTGGAGACGGCCGCTGGATTGAGCCGTGAGCAAGCAGGCTACATCGAGGGCGAACCTGTACTCATTCAGCCTTCGCAGGGCTGGACGTCGATCTTCATTTATCCCGGCTACACGTTTGGCGTCGTCGATGCTTTGCTAACGAATTTCCATCTACCAAAGTCAACATTACTCATGCTCATTAGTGCACTGGCTGGCAAGACGAACGTCATGAGAGCTTACGAAGAAGCTGTGGAAGAGCAGTATCGATTTTTCAGTTTTGGCGATGCCATGCTGATTTACTAAGACCATATACGAACAAGATGAGCAAGCTTAGAATAGGAAGTGGATAACATGACAGCAGCAGTAACCTATGAACCGATCAAAACCTGTAAACAATCCGGCGCTCGTTTAGGCCGCGTACACACCCCGCATGGCGTTATAGAAACGCCGGCATTTATGCCGGTGGGCACACAGGCAACTGTGAAAACGATGAGTCCAGAAGAATTAAAAACAATGGACGCCCAAATCATCTTAAGCAATACGTACCATTTGTTCATTCGTCCTGGACATGAGATTGTGAAAGATGCTGGCGGATTACACAAGTTCATGAATTGGGATCGTCCTATTCTAACGGACAGTGGTGGTTTCCAAGTATTCAGCTTAAGCAATATGCGTAAAATTACCGAGGAAGGCGTTACATTCAAATCGCATTTGAATGGTGACAAGCTATTTCTTTCTCCGGAAAAGGCAATGGAGATTCAGAATGCGCTAGGTTCGGACATTATGATGGCTTTTGACGAATGTCCGCCATTCCCAGCCGAATATGAGTATGTGAAAAAATCGTTGGAGCGTACGACGCGGTGGGCAGAGCGTTGTCTACAAAGCCATGCTAGACCCCAGGATCAAGGCTTGTTTGCCATTATCCAAGGCGGCATGCATGAGGATCTCCGCAAGCTGAGCGCAGAGCAGTTGACTTCCATGGATTTCCCGGGGTATGCTATTGGTGGACTGAGTGTAGGTGAACCTAAGCATTTGATGTATGAAGTGCTAGATTACACGACACCCTTGATGCCTGCGAACAAGCCTCGTTATCTGATGGGGGTTGGCTCACCGGATGCACTAATTGAAGGCGCTATCCGAGGCATCGATATGTTCGATTGTGTGTTACCGACGCGGATTGCTAGAAATGGGACTTGCATGACAAGTTCAGGACGTCTTGTTATTCGTAACGCGAAATATGCGACTGACTTTGGTCCGCTAGATGCCAAATGTTCCTGTTACACATGTACGAACTATAGCCGCGCTTATATTCGTCACCTCATCAAAGCGGATGAAACGTTTGGCATTCGATTGACGACGATTCATAATCTTCACTTTCTACTACAGCTTATGCGTGAGGTTAGAGAAGCTATTAAGGAAGATCGATTACTTGATTTCCGTGATACCTTCTTTGCTGCTTACGGGCTGAATGATAATGAAAGAGGATTCTAAGAGAGGAGGATACCGATGTTTTTATCAGCTGAAGAAACTACTGGAGCAGTAAGTTACTTGTATACATACGGGCCTTTAGTGCTCATGTTCGTCGTTTTATACTTCTTACTTATTCGTCCACAGCAAAAAAGACAGAAAACACGTAGTCAAATGCTCGGGGGATTGAAAAAAGGGGATAAGGTTGTAACGATTGGCGGACTTCATGGCACAATTGTAGAAATCACAGATGACATTTGTGTACTTCGTGTCAACGATGCAACGAAAATGACATTTGATCGCTCTGCGGTTAATGCGGTTGCGCAAACGCCTGCTGCAAAGGAATAAATTAAAAAAGCGAGGACCTATAATAGGCTCTCGCTTTTGTTTGTATATCCACTTGAAATTAATATTCGTTATTCTTTACTCGACGCTTGAGGAGTGCGCGCTCACCAAGGATGAGACGACCTTCGGCAATGCGAAGACCCATTCGTGCAGCTACGACACCAAGTACAACACCGGCACACATATCAGATACCCAGTGAATGCCTAGATAGAAGATTGTGAAAATAATAATGGCTGCTGTGCAAGGAACGAAAATTTTCCAAAACGTATTTCGGCTTTTTACTGCGATGACCGCCATTGAAATAGAGATCGATGTGTGTAAGCTAGGGAAGCAATTGTCTAGACCTGATAATGGTCTGTAATCTTGCTCAAATGTTGGGAATACATCTAAGATAAGTAGATCTACTTTTGGATGGAAAAACCATACTTCATTAACCGGGAAGAAGAGATAAAACGGAATGGCAATCATATAATTGAACATGAGTGCATAACAAACTGCATAGAAAAGCTTATGATTCTTCTGGTACGTGTAGATTGCAATGGAAGTAATCATGATGGAAGGAAAAATAATAACATAGAAATAACTGCAGATGACCGTAAGAATATCATTGTGGAAAAAGTTTTGAATCGTTGCTACAAAGTCACCTTCAATGCCGTAAATCGACTTCGTGAAATCGGCTTTGTATTGCATCCCTTTTTCGATTGCCATCTCCATCTTGTTGAACATTAGAATCAAAAGCAACGCGATGAAATGAAAAAGGAACTTGCGGGAAGTAAATATTTCTTGAACTAAGCTGCTCGCAATGGTGTATGGACTCTTTCGCGTTGCGATAATTACAAAAGCAAAAATTGTTAGTACAATATAGACTGTCGCATGCGTCATAGATTGAAAAGGGCTCATGTTGTATCCCCCCTATATATTGGAAGTTTTGTGCGGCAATAACTATGACATTATACCACATTCAACGGGGGGGAAGTGTAATCTTCACGGAAAAGACTTATTTTTGCGTATTTACACCAAGTATGCCTCCGAGCGCCCCAGCTGCGAATAAAATGCCAAGTAATTGGAGGGATTGAAGATTCAACCCTGCATCAAATGCTAGAAAACCGACTAAGAAAATAAGTAAGAAATAAAAGACGCCTACCATGCCCCCATGATACCAGCCGCGACTCCCGGCTCTTTTACCTGAAACCCATCCTCCAATAAATAAGGAGACCGCGTGGATGATCGTTGTTAGTGTGTGTAAGGAGCTTTCTTGTGTGCTTGTTAATAGCAAAAACAAGGAGGTTAAGATGGTTCCAATGGTCATCATCGTAAATGAATAGACGAGTCCTGAAAATAAAGGCGATGTTATTCGAACCTGACTGACCGTTTTCATAGGGTTCACAGGCATCATTCCTTTCCTATATTCGAACGCTTCATTATCATCATTGTATGGCCAAGCACATAGAATTAGTACAAACTATAGATCAAAGGAGTGTGATTATTTATGATTGAATTCTCTCAGGGGCCAGCTATGTGGCAAGCCATAGCTGCGCTGCTTATTTTCGCGGCGGCTTATATGTGTATATTGATTGAAAAATGGGATCGTATGTATACCGCGCTAGGTGGAGCCTTGCTCATGCTGATTTTAGGCATTGTACCGCTTCAAAAGGCGCTGACAAGCTACGCGAATTGGCCGATCTTGATCTATCTCGTGAGCCTTTTCATCCTATCCAGCCTCTTTCAGAGGACAGGCATTATTTCTTATCTCGTAAGTTCAATTGTGCGAAAATACCGTATGCGGGCACTAACGCTTATTATTAGCCTTTCGCTGCTTGGAGCGCTCATTTCTGCTCTGTTGGACAGCTTAATGGCTGTCGTTGTCATTGTCCCTTTTATCATTATTGCTTCTAAGAAAATGAGATTACTGCCAGCTCCATTTCTAATCTCCCTGTTATTATCTGTACATATTGGCGGAGCAGCAACCATCATGGGAAACGTGCCTAGCCGTATGCTTGGGGCGTCTGGACATATCTCGGCAGTGGACATGTTCATAAGGCTGTTACCATTGATCATCTTGCTATTAGCCGTGGTCTATCTCATTATGTGGTTGATCTACCGCAAGCGTTTGGTTGCAGCCGAAGCTTATATGCGTGAGCTGCTCAGTTTAAAGCCAAGCTCCTATTTATCATCAAATAGAGGATACGTTCTGGGAAGCAGCCTAATAACGGGCTTGACCATTGTAACGCTTTGCCTTCATGGTGTACTTGCATGGAGCCCAGCTTACATTGCCGCGTGTGGGGCCATTGCATTACTCGCAATGAATTACAAAGACATGCTAAACCTTATAAAAAGTAAAGACTATGGCACGGTGTGGCATCATCTGAAAGAGACACAATGGCTCTTTTTCTTAGGATTGTTCATCATGGCTGGTGGTTTAACCTATGCGGGCTTTTCGGGATTCATTGCAAGCAGGGGGCTTGAACTCAGCCAAGGGAGTATTCCCTTCTTATCAATTCTATTGCTGTGGCTTAATAGCTTTGGAGCTGCAATGATGGACAATATCCCTTTCATAGCGGCTATGATTCCGATTGTCGACCACATGGAGCAGCTTTTAGAAGTATCTACGCAGCCGATTTGGTGGGCATTGATCGTTGGGAGTGGCATCGGAAGCGGTGTAACGCTAATTAGCTCAATCGCAAGTTTATACGCAGCATCATTTACCTATTATGACGGAGTTAAGCTAAAACAAAGTGAATATGTGGTAATTGCAGCACCGATCTGTTTCGTTCTGCTGTTGATTTCAACAATATATTTCAAATTATTCTTGTTGTAATTGCCAACAATTGAATACGTAATATCTGCATGATGAAGTGCGTAGGCGGTCAGAATACCAGTGAACTCCGAGAACAAGCAAGAGCTTAGATCAGGGAGGTTGCGATGGATATTCTGACCATTTTTTTGCGTACGGTGCTTATCTATTTTGTCGTTTTTCTCATGCTGCGTATCATGGGGAAACGTGAAATAGGTAAACTGTCGCTTTTCGATCTTGTCATCTCTATCATGATTGCGGAAATTGCTGTTTTCGTCCTTGAGGATGCCAAAAAACCCCTAATGTCTGGATTATTACCCATGGGGACGTTGGTGCTTATTCAAGTTGTCATTGCGTATATTAA
>NZ_JBFUHL010000097.1:0-13270 GCF_056402415.1 Paenibacillus sp. P4_A9 | reverse complement strand
GTTAATTGAACCAAAGAACCATTCTTCGTGAGGCGGGTGAACATAATGTCCAAGCAGAACGATCATGGGGATAAGTATTTTGAGAAAATGTTAACGATCATCGATGTCGGTGTTCACCTGATTGATAACAAGGGGATCACCATTTTTTATAATGAGAAGATGGCTGAAACAGATGGTTTTAAACGCGAACAAGTCGTGGGGAAAAACTTCTTCGAACTCTTTCCTTCTCTAACCAATGAAACGAGCACTTTCATGAAAGTACTGCAAACAGGGATAGAAATACGAGAGAAAATTCAGACCTATGTGAGTGTAACGGGGAAAAGGATAACGACGATAAATAGTACTTATCCGTTATTGGAAAATGGTGAAATCATCGGCGCCTTAGAGGTGGCCAAGGATATTACGAGCATTGTTCATCTCCACGACCAAATCCTAGATCTTAGGCATCAAATCTACGAATCTCCTTCGAAAGATAAGAAAAATACAAGCTCCGCTCGCTACCATTTCAGTGACTTAATCGGTCAAAGTGAATCCTTCCTGCAAACCATTGCCTTCGCTAAAAAGGCATCACGCACGAGCTCACCTATTGTCATATCAGGGCCTACCGGCACCGGTAAAGAATTGTTCGCACAAAGCATACACAATGCTGGAGCCCGTCGGAACAAACTATTTATTGCTCAGAATTGTGCGGCAGTCCCCAACGAGCTGATGGAAGGTATTATGTTCGGAACCGCAAGAGGCGCGTTTACCGGCGCAATTGATCGTGCAGGGTTATTTGAGCAAGCCAACGGGGGAACGCTTTTTCTGGATGAGTTAAATAGCTTGGATTTATTTCTACAAGCCAAATTATTGCGGGTGCTTCAAGACGGAATCGTTCGTCGAGTCGGGGGAACCCATGAACAGCAAGTCGATGTTCGCATCATTACCGCCATGAATATTGATCCGAAGGAAGCGTTAGCCAAAGGATTGCTGCGGAGCGATCTATTTTACCGGCTCAATGTCGTGAATTTGTACCTCTCCCCTCTCGTGCAAAGAAAGGAAGATATTCCGCTTCTCACATCCCACTTTATAGAAAAATTCAATCAGATGTTCGGTATGAGAATTATAGGTATTTCTCCATCCGCGTTGACATGTTTAATGAATTACCATTGGCCTGGAAATATACGGGAGTTAAGCCACGCCATCGAATCAACTTACAATATGATGGAACTGGAATGTGAAATGATTGAAGAGTCACATCTCCCTGCTTATTTCATGGGAAATCATCGTAGTACAACGTCGGCTTCACTTCGAACCGCGCAATGGACTGACGAGATTGAAACTTTCTCTACGGGTAGATTGACCGATAAAGTGAAGCAAATGGAAAAGGAAGCCATCACCGATGCGTTGGCCTTTCATCACTATAACATCACGCTTACAGCGCAAGCGCTAGGCATCAAGCGCCAGGCTTTACAATATAAGCTGAACCGCTACGGTATCGTCAGAAAGCCTTAGAAAACGACAACGACTTTCGAGCAACATCACTTCCTATTTCCTGTATGATATGAAAAAGTATTCATAGAGTGACTAGAATAGTGAGATTGTAAGGAGGAAGTCATGTGGCAAACCAAGTAATCAGTGATGAAGAATTGATGCTCCTGCTCTCCMCCATTTACCATTCAGATAACCATGAATCACAAGAGAAACCCAAGCTTACAATGAAATTACTATATGAACTTATTAAAAAGCTCAAAGAAGAGAATATGATGCTAACGAATCGTATGACGGAATATGAAAGACAAATAGATTTGCTGCTTGAAAGTAAAAATGAGATCGCAAGCACCTTAGAAGTGTCACTATGCCTAGAACATGGAAAATTAGCCGAAATTGAAATTGTCCCTAATTCCGCTACTTCAATGAATTATCTTGTGCCTCGCTCTGTACGTCATCCTGATCAGAAGAAAACGCCACTGTGGTTGTTATTATTGAAGTCGTCTTTCCGATTACTGTTTCGGCGGCGCAAGGGATATCTTTTTTAAAAACTAATTGGCTGAAATGTTGGCATCCTTCTTGCATCTTACTTCTAATGAGAAGACATCCATGTTGGAGGTGCAATGATGGAACGACGTGACTGGAAGCAAGTTGAGTTATGGAAAAACGTAACTGATGAGCAATGGAATGATTGGCTCTGGCAGCTGACCCATACCATACGTACCTTAGATGATTTGAAAAAGGTAGTGAATTTAACTCCTGAGGAAGAAGAAGGCGTTCGTATTTCAACGCAGACCATCCCCTTAAATATTACGCCATATTATGCATCTTTGATGAACCCAGATGACCCGCGATGCCCGATTCGCATGCAATCCGTCCCTATTTCCGCCGAATTATTGAAAACCAAATATGATCTTGAGGATCCCCTCTTTGAGGATGAAGATTCCCCTACGCCTGGATTAACACATCGTTATCCGGACAGGGTACTATTTTTGGTAACGAATCAATGTTCAATGTACTGCAGGTATTGTACGCGCCGCCGTTTTTCTGGTCAGGTAGGTATGGGAGTTCCCAAAAAACAATTGGATGATGCGATTACTTATATCCGCAATACGCCGGAGGTGCGGGACGTTCTTCTTTCAGGCGGGGATGGACTATTAATTAACGACAACATTTTGGAGTATATTTTGAAAAATCTGCGGGCGATTCCCCATGTCGAAATCATTCGAATCGGCACTAGGGCCCCTGTTGTGTTCCCACAGCGAATTACCGAACATTTGTGCAATATTATCAAAAAATATCATCCCGTTTGGTTGAATACGCATTTCAATCATCCCTTGGAAATCACGGAAGAAGCGAAAAAGTCCTGTGAAATGCTAGCCAATGCTGGCGTTCCGTTAGGCAATCAATCTGTGATCCTCGCCGGCATCAACGACAGCACCTATATTATGAAAAAGCTCATGCATGAGCTTGTTAAAATACGGGTTCGTCCTTATTACATTTATCAATGTGATTTATCCGAAGGCATCGGACATTTCCGTGCACCCGTTTCCAAAGGGCTTGAGATTATTGAAGCACTTCGCGGGCACACCTCAGGGTATGCTGTACCTACGTTTGTCGTCGATGCGCCAGGAGGCGGCGGGAAAATTGCGCTGCAACCTAACTATTTAATCTCACAAAGTCAAGATAAGGTCATTCTGCGCAATTACGAAGGTGTTATCGTGGGTTACCCCGAGCCGAAAAACTATATACCAGGCCGTGCAGACGATTATTTCAACGAAGTCTACGGTATCGAGAAACAACCAGAAAGTACGGGCATTATTTCACTCATGAAAGATGAAAAATTCAACTTAGTGCCAGAAAATTTGCGCCGAATCGGCAGAAGGAAGACCTATCAGGAAACTCCGGAACACATGTCGCTGAAGGATCGCCGACCGATGAGGGATGAAATGAAAGACAAATTGATGAAAGCGCAAAACAAGGAGAAAAAAGTGGGCTCATCGGAGATCCCCGTTGAATAGATGGATTCCCTGTTGGTGGAGTCGGCGAGAACGCATGTCACATATTAAAAGGCACCCATTCCCGGGTGCCTTTTTGCAATGCGATGTGATAACCTCGCTGATCATGTCCGCTTACTTTTTAAAACAAATCAATTTCAACTCCGTCAACTCACGTATGGCGTACTTGACACCCTCACGTCCAGTCCCGCTTTCCTTCACACCGCCATACGGCATATGGTCTACACGAAAGGTAGGAATATCATTGATCATGACGCCGCCTACCTCTAAGGCTTCCGCAGCGGCAAGAGCTGTTCGGATATTCTCTGTGTAAATGCCTGCTTGCAGACCATATTTGGAATCATTAACCAGCCGTATTGCCTCCTCGATCGACGAGACTTTATTGATCATCACGATGGGGGCAAATACTTCTTGGCACGATACGCTTGCGGACGAAGCAACATTCAGCAGGACCGTAGGATGAACGCTATTCCCTTCTCTTCTGTTACCTGTCGCGACACTCGCGCCAAGTTTTTCAGCTTCTGCGATCCACTGCATCGCACGATCAGCATCTCGCGAACCAATCAAAGCTGAAACATCCGTTGCGGTATCCGAAGGATCACCTACATGAAGCGACTCTGTCTGTGTTACAAATTTCCGGACAAATTCATTGAAAAGCTGCTCATGCACATAAATGCGCTGAAGCGAGATACACACCTGGCCGGCATAGGAAAAGGCGCCTGTGACTGCCCTTGCAATCATCGCATCCACATTAACCCCTTGATCCACGATGAGGGCCGAATTTGACCCTAATTCTAAAATCACCCTCTTCAAGCCTGCCTTATTACGGATGGCGATCCCAACTTCCGGACTTCCCGTAAAGGTCACGGCCTTAATTCTGGGATCCTTCACCAACAGATCGCCAATCACACTTCCACTGCCAGTAACTACGTTTAGTGCCCCTGCGGGAAGACCCGACTGCTGCAAAAGCTCCGCTAAAAACAATGCGGATAATGGCGTTTGGCCAGCTGGCTTCAGCACGATGGTGTTGCCAGCAGCGATAGCTGGACCTACCTTGTGCGCAACCAAATTCATCGGAAAGTTAAATGGTGTGATGGCCGCAACGACCCCTAATGGCTGATGAATCGTATAGGCAACACGGCCCTCGCCTCCGGGAGCCGCATCCATAGGGATCGATTCACCATGAATCCGCTTCGCTTCCTCAGCGGCAAATTTGTAGGTTGCGATCGTTCGCTCTACCTCTATTCTAGCCGTTGTTATCGGTTTAGCGGCTTCAAGCGCGATCAGACGCGCACATTCTTCCTTATTTTCGCGGATCAATGAAGCCAGTTTTTCCAGAATTGCTGCCCGTTCATGTGCCGGCATTCCCGCCATGACAGGTCTGGCTCTTTCAGCCGCTTCAATCGCTAGCTCCACTTCGGCTGACCCTGCATACGCCACCGCAGCAATTTGTTCACCGGTATAGGGTGAGATTAAAGGACGATACTGGCCCGCTTCCACCCATGCCCCATCGATAAATAGATGCTTTCTCATGCTGCAATTCCCCCGTCCTTCCGAGTAAATCTATGAGCGCTCTTACGATGTGAGACACGTTTTAATCGCCTGTTCGAGAACATCCAATCCTTCAGCAAGCTGCTCATCCGTAATGACCAATGGACTTAGAATACGAATTACATTACCGTAAATACCAGCCCCCATGACGATGACACCGCATTGATGCGCCTCCTGCAAGATCCGAGTCGTAAGCTCTTTATCTGGTCTTTTCGTCGCTATATCCTTCACGATCTCAATCGCACTCATTGCGCCTAATGTCCGCACTTCACCTATGCAACMTACTTCCTGCTGCAGCCGAAGGAATCGTTCACTTACTGCTGCCCCAATCCTACTTGCTCGTTCAGCAAGCCGATCCTTCTGCAACATATCAATGACTTGTAGAGCAGCTACACAACCGAGCGGGCTGCCTCCATAGGTACCACCAATCTCGCCTATTCCCGGTGCGTCCATGATCTCCGCTCGTCCAGTCACAGCACTAATCGGAAGCCCAGCGGCAATGGATTTGGACATGGTCATTAAATCCGGCACAACACCGAAGTGTTCCATCGCAAAGTTCTTCCCTGTCCTCCCGAATCCGGTCTGTACTTCGTCGGCAATAAGCAAAATACCGTATCTCTCGCATATCACCTTCACGCCTTGTACGAACTTGATGGAGGGAATCACAAATCCCCCTTCTCCTTGGACAGGTTCCATGATGATGGCTGCAACTTCTTCACCTGGGACCTCCGATAAAAAGAAATCCTCGAATTTCTGCAAAAGCTGATTATCTACTTCATCCTGCGTCATGCCGGAAGGAGCGCGATAGTAGTACGGATAGGGCATTTTGTACGTATCAGGCGCAAATGGGCCGAAGCCGTTCTTATAAGGCTTTACCTTGCTGGTTAAGGACATAGCCATATACGTTCTGCCATGAAAGCCGCGCTCGAAGGAAATTACCGCTCTGCGTCCTGTATATTTGCGAGCGATTTTCACCGCATTCTCAACGGCTTCGGCACCGCTGTTCAAGAAAAATGTTTTCTTCGGATGGTCCCCCGGTGTCATCGCATTCAGCTTCTCAGCTAACGCTACATAAGGCTCATACATCATGACATGAAAGCACGGATGCAGGTAGTGATCCAGCTGGGCCTTCAGCGCTTCCACGACTTTGGGAGGACAGTGGCCGACGTTTAAGGAGCCGATCGCACCAGCCAAATCGATAAACGTATTCCCATCAACATCCGTAAGCAGGGCTCCCTCCCCTTTAGCCGCAAAGGTTGGCACCGTATTGAAAGGACCTCTTGGAATACTCGCCATGCGCCTCTCTAGCAGGAGCTGAGCCTGTGGACCAGGGATCGGCGTCTTCATTTCAATGTACGTTGTCTTTTTTGAGTTTCGATCCATCCTTATGCCTCCATTCCCTCCAAACCACACCAGTGGATCAAGGTCAATGCGATGATTTCTGCTACCTCGAACACACGTTCCAGAACAATGTGCTCGTTCGGATAATGAGCGAGTTGTGTGATGCCTGGGCCGAAAATAATACAAGGCGTATCGCCAACCAACGTCAGCAAACCGCCATCTGTTCCCCAAGGCGAAGCTTCAATGACGGGTTCTTCTTGTCTGACCTCACGGAATTGTTGCATTAGCACCTGCATCAAGGCGTGCTCGGGATTAACACTGCCCGGAACCCACTGTGCACCGAACCATTCCACACGTGGCGGATGCTTCTCGAACCATGGGTCTTTTTCACTAAGACTTGCCAACCACAGGCGCATTTCTTCCTTAGCATCAGCAAGCTTCTCCTCAGGAGCAACGCCCATTCGTCCCTCCAGCTTCACCGTATCCGGGACTGACGATGGCCAATTACCACCTTGTATGACACCGATATTGATCGGGATTGGAATCGGATTATTGGCGTACAAGGGATCCGAGATCCGTGCATTTCTAAGCTCCTCAAGCTCCCGAATATGCTGGATCACAAGCATACTTTTCTCAATGGCACTAATGCCCTCATACCGCGTTCCGCCATGGGCCGCACGGCCCTCTACCTCAATTCGGAACCACATGGAGCCCTGTTGCTTCGGAAATATGCGCAAATTGGTTGGCTCGGGAATGAGAGCCGCATCGGCCTTATAACCTTTTACAATAGCAGCAAGTGTTCCAGCCCCTCCGCTTTCTTCCTCAATGACACTTTCAAAGATGACATCGCCTTGCAGCTTAATGCCAAGACTCTGAATAGCTTCTACAGCTATGAGAAGTGAGGCGGTGCCGCCTTTCATATCCGTTGCCCCGCGCCCATACAGCTTCCCTTCCACCACTTTGCCGCTATACGGATCATCTTGCCATTGCTCCCAATTCCCTTCTGGCACGACATCCATATGACCATTAAGTAGTAGTGAGCGCCCCCCTCCAGCACCTTTCAAGACGCCAACGACATTAGGACTGCCCGTAAACCGTTTCCGCGGGGAGCAAAAATAAGGATGCGCTTCCAGCGCCTCTCCATCCGGTTCCCACACATCAACGTCGAACGCTAATGTTCGTAATTTATCGGCAATTAGAAGCTGAGCTTCCTGCTCATTGCCTTGCGTGCTAGGCATTCTTACCAGCTTCTGTAGAAACTGAGTGCCATCAACGCGATGAAGCTTCATCCAGTCATGAATTTGCTTTTGCAGCTCAGTGTACCCATTAGGCAAAGGAATTCCCTCCTTCAGGCTTGAAAAAAAACCGCTTTAACTACCGGTTATGGGATATACGTAATGGTTTCCGGGACGAGTAATGCAGCCTCTGTATGACGGACAACGTCCTCAACTGTATAAGGCAGCATGACTTCTTTTAACAGCAGTCCTTGATCCGTTACCTCCATCACGGCCATTTCCGTAATAATCATTTTCACACAAGCTACTGCCGTTAGCGGCAAGTCGCATAGTTTTTTAACCTTAGATTCACCCTGCCGATTCACATGGTTCATCAGAACGATGACTTTTTTGGCTTTTTGCGCAAGCTCCATCGCTCCGCCGATCCCGGCCACTCGCTTCCCTGGCACGATCCAATTGGCCAAATCCCCTCGCTCACTCACCTCTAGCGCCMCTAGAATTGTGATATCGATACAGCCTCTGCGAATCATGGCAAAAGCAATAGCACTATCGCAATAGGAAGCACCACTTGTAATGGTGATGGGATATCCGCCTGCGTTGCAGAGGAATGCATCTTCCGCCCCCGGAAGCGGGCCGCCGCCTGCACCTAGAATCCCATTCTCCGCATGAAAAACGACATGTACGCCCTCAGGAACATAATCCGCAACCTTGGTCGGGATGCCGATTCCGAGATTGATCGCCATGCCGTTCTTTAGTTCTAGAGCAGCCCGCTTTGCTATTCGGTCGCGGGTTTCTTTTCCCATACCCATTCCCAAGTCACCCCTCTGCTCAAGATCACCATATCCACGAAAATGCCTGGTGTTACAATACTTTCGGGGTCCAGTTCGCCGAGCGGAACAATCTCGTCTACTTCGGCAATCGTTATCTTTCCAGCCATAGCAACAAGCGGATTTAGATTTCTGCCGCTTTTATCATAGATGAGATTGCCGTACGGATCTGCTTTTTTTGCATGTACAATGGCAACATCTGCCGTTAAGGCAGGCTCCACAAGATAAGTTTTCTCGTCGATGGAAACAGTTGCCTTTCCATGCTCCATGATCGTCCCAACGCCGACATCCACTAGGATTCCACCAAGTCCGACGCCGCCTGCACGAATTTTTTCACATAAGGTACCTTGCGGGAAAAAGACGACCTCCATAGTACCTTCTTCCATCATTTGACCCGCGTTAGGATTAGATCCGATATGGGACGCGATCACCTTCTTCACGCGGCCTGCCGTGATTAAACATCCAATGCCAATATGTGGAAATCCCGTATCATTACCAATGATCGTTAAATCTCCAACGCCTTTTTGTAAAATCCCCTCGATCAATGTTGGCGGCGTACCAATGCCCCCGAACCCGCCAAACATCAACGTACAACCATGGGTTATCGTTTGAAGCGCTTCTTCCAAGGTCTTAATCTTGCCGCCTACCTCCACATGTGTATTCTCTTGTGGCACCATCATATCCCCTCCGATGCGGTTCGGGTAACGACCTCAGCCATGACTTCTCGAATAGATTCATCCAAAATCCGCACAAGCTGGTCGATCTCCTCCTCGGTAATGACCAAAGGCGGTGCGACGATGATCGCATCCCCTTCCCCATCGACCGCGCCTGCCGCCGGGTAAACGAGAAGCCCCTTATCGAAGGCTCTCTCTATGATCCGCGACGTGACACCTGAACGATATGGAAATGGTCGTTTATCGACCCGATTCGAAACAAATTCCAAAGCTAGAAGAAGCCCTTGCCCCCGCACATCGCCGATGATCGCGATCCCGTCCGCCATTTGGCGCAGCTGGGCCAGCAAATAACGGCCTTTGATCTCAGCAGCACTGACTAACTGATGCTTCTCGATATACGTTAGCACCGCCAGTGAAACTGCCGCGGATTGCGGATTCGCACTGTAAGTGTGGCCAGACATGATACTTTTGGAGCCATTCAAAATAGGTTCCATCACATGATCTTTGACAAGCGCTGCTGCCATCGGTGTATAGCCGGCGCTCAAGCCTTTTCCCAGCGCCATTAAATCAGGTTCAACCTCATAGTGCTGCATGCCGAACATCGCTCCAGTCCGAGCAATTCCAGTCATGACCTCGTCGGCGATGAATAAGATCTCATTCTGTTCACAGATGGCTTTGATCTTCTTGTAATAGCCTTCGGGTGGAACAACAGCACCGCCTGCAGCGCCAATGATCGGCTCCGCGATGAACGCGGCGATATGATCCGCACCAATCCGCTTGATGGCGGTTTCCAAATCGTCCGCGCAAGCTAAGTTGCACGTTGGATAGGCTTTGCCCAGTGGGCAACGGTAACAGTAAGGCGGGGCGACGACCGGAAAGTCCTCTAATAAAGGAATAAATCGTCTTCTTCTCAGCACATGCCCCGACATTGAAAGAGCTCCGAGCGTGATCCCGTGATAGCTCATCCGCCTAGAGATCACTTTATTTTTGCCTAGACGTCCTTTCTCTTGCCAGTGTTGAATTGCAATTTTCATTGCCGTCTCGGTCGCCTCGGATCCGCTGTTCACGAAGAAGGTCCAGTAATCATTGCCAGGCGTCAATTCGCTTAACTTCGCTGCAAGTTTCTCTGCAGGTTCACTGGTAAATTGTGAACGATACACAAAAGATACCTTGTTCGCCTGTTCCAGCATCGCATCAATAATTTCTTGAACCCCATGCCCGATTCCGGCTGTCACAGCTCCTGAGGAACCGTCTAAATAGGCTTTGCCTTGATCATCGTAGAGATAAACGCCTTTTCCATATTGAATGGTKGGATAATGGTGATCCAAAACCGGCTTAATGACATGCTCCCGCTTCATAAGGCACCCCCCACAGATCACTGTCGCTAGGATTCTATTTAAGAAACATATTCTTTACCCGCGGAGCCTTCAACAGATCTGCATAGCGGAATGCAGTACCTAACGCAGATACATCATGCCAATAGAGGGTCTCTTCGATTTGCTGTGCGGTGGACTCCAGTACGTAAGTGCGGCAGTTCGAACATTCAATTGCGGGAACTTCCAAAATTTGAATGGCCAGTCTTCCATCCGGCATGATCCAGTAGCAATCTTTCACACTTTCACGGATATCTTCCGTTTCACACCACATGCAATTCATATGCGTGCGACCTCCCTCATAAGGTATAGAACATTCTTAGACCTATCTGGTTATGATGCAAAATAGATGCCATCTTTTCGCAATGGGTATTTGCACAGGTGCCAAGTAGTGCGTCTAGGAAGAGCTGCCAGACTTTTGGCAGTAGTTATTTTTTTGCAGCAAAATGAGGCTGTAAGGGGGATGCTAGATGCCAAATAATGTGCCGACCTATATGAATCAGGTTGAGTATGGCACCGATTATTCGATCATGTTTTGCCTTGATTTTATGAATAAAAGGTTGCGGGTGGATGACTATCAGGGACATGTAGATGTGATCTACTTGCGGGTAGTCGACATTGCCAAATCACATGCTTTGACCAAAGTGTTCATCAAATCACGAGAGGCTGACTGGCTGACTTTTTTATCGAAGGGCTGTATGCTGGAGGGAATTTATAAAGGATATTTTAACGGCAGCGACGCATACTGTATGGCCATGTATGATGACCTGGAGCGGCGGAACAGCGATTATTGGATGGAAGAAGATCTCATTCTTAAGCAGGTGCAAGCTCTCCCGCTCAAGCCGGACCGGCCAATTGTGCCAAGTAGCTTTACGATGCGCATAGCTCGATTAGAAGATGCTGAACAGCTCTCCAATTTATACAGCCACATTTTCCAAACGTACCCGACACCGATGAATGATCCGATATATGTCGAGAAAACCATGCACGAGGGAACCCTATATTATCTCGTCGAATCGGCGGATCAACTGATTAGCGCTGCCTCCGCAGAAATCAATTCGGTTTACGCGAATGCGGAAATGACGGATTGCGCCACCCTGCCCGCCTATCGCAATCAAGGACTCATGAGACTGCTCATGCATGCCTTGGAAGATGAATTAATCGCGCGGAAAATCACTTGCGCCTACTCCTTATCCAGAGCCCTTTCTTTCGGTATGAATGCCGTTTTCTATCAAATGGGCTACAGATATTACGGCAGACTTACGAAAAATTGTGATATTTACGATAAATATGAGGACATGAATTTATGGGCCAAATCGTTAAAGTGAGTCCGCGATCACCTTGTATTCCAACTATATGCGTTTCCTTCTCACAGAAGAAGAAATGCCAAGCTCTTCCCTATATTTGCTTACGGTCCGGCGAGATATGTGAATACCCTCCTGCCTCAAATGATCAGCCAGCTTTTGATCGGAATAAGGTTTGTCGTGGTTTTCGCCAGTTATCCATTCCTTTATTCTCACTTTCACACGTTCCGACGACGCGGCATCACCCATGTCCATGTGCAATCCGGAGGGAAAGAAGTACTTTAACTCATAGATGCCCCAAGGCGTTTGTGCGTACTTCCCAGCCGTAGCGCGACTGACCGTAGATTCATGCACACCCAGTTTATCAGCAATCTGTTTTAAGGTCATAGGTTTGAGATGAGCAGCGCCCTTCCAAAAAAAATCAACTTGCTCCTCCACTATCGCTTGCGTTACCCGGAAGATGGTCCTTCTCCTTTGCTCCAAGCACATTAAGAAGAACTTCGCGGCATGTAATTTGCCAGATAGGAACTTTGTCACTTCATTATTATCACTATTCTCCTTGACCATTCGTTCATAATAACCATTAACCGCAAGTCGGGACGACGTTGCTTGATGAAGCAGCACAACGAGCTGTTCGTCATCAGTCTTTTCGATGATGACCTCGGGAATGATATAGGGAACAGCTTCTATATGAAAKGCGGCACCGGGTCTAGGATTCAATCCTTTGATCACATCGATCGCAGTCTGAATTTCATGTGCGGCCACTTGCAGCATTGTCGATAATTTATGAATACGGTAATCAGCAACATCCTGTAGATGACTACGAATTAGAGCGGAGACTAAAGGAAAGCAATCCGACAAGGCCTGAACCTGAAGAAGCAGACATTCCCGTAAATTTCTTGCTCCAACGCCGCGGGGCTCAAAGCTCTGTAAAATCCTTAGTGCTCGCTCAGCTTGTGAAAGCTGAACCTTATAAACGTCAGAAATTTCGTTTAAGTTGGTTCCAAGATAGCCATTGTTGTCCAGATTTCCAATCATAAAGATGACCATTTTTCGAATCGTTGGCTGTATTTTTTTTACGAATCCTAACTGCTCCTTTAAATGTCTTTCCAGGGAAACCTCGTTAGCTGCGATGTAAAGTAAGGGGTCATACGTGTGATCTGTTCTGCCTATTCCACGAAAGAATTTAGGTGTGACGTTATACGCATCCCATTCGTTTCCGGCGAATTCCAATACCGGGTTCTCATTCATCTCCTGATGAACAACTTCCRGTAATTCTGGTGTCGAGAGACTTAGGAGCGTTATCGCTTTGCGCAGCTGGGGAGTCATACGCAATTTCACAGATTGTTGTTGGAACATTCCGTAGCCTGGGCGCATGGACATCACCCCTTTTCGTTGTTGCTTCTATATGTATTCAATGATGATACTTTTTAGCCAATTCTGTGTATATTGTCTCGGAAGTCGGACATAATAATTT
>NZ_JBFUHL010000096.1:0-13433 GCF_056402415.1 Paenibacillus sp. P4_A9 | reverse complement strand
ACAAAACCTGGTATAAATCCGTCTATCAGAAAATGGAAGGAAACCGCTCTTTTTTGGATCTACGTAAACGGAACGATACGTATCCATACTTCATTTCCTTTACGTTGCCCGCCTATTCCTATGAGTCTAGAATTGGGGCTGTTACCGCGAATATTGATATCGAACAGCTTCGCAATTATTTATTTCAAACAGGCGAGCAATTTGAAAACACGTACATCTTGAGTGGAGATGTGGTGGTTTACAGCAATAATCGCAATGAATTTATGTCCAATATCCATGATATCGATCTACTAAATCGTGCGGATGTCCTTGCGAATATCACAGCCCCAAACACCTTAATTAAAACCATTAACAAACAGAAATATATTGTATCTGCGCTACCCTCTGAGTATAAAGATTTAACTTATATCTCGTTGTTGCCTCTTAATAATTATGAACAGAAAATGAAAGATCTCCGAACATTTTTGTATGTGTTTTTTGCAATAGGCGGGATCATCGTCATAGTGGTCTCCTTATTGATCTCTATTAAAACGTTTTCACCTGTAAATCAGATCATGTCTATGATTGAAGACCAAGAAAAATTGGAGCCTCTCATGGACACAAGCGAGAAAAGCAAATGGAACGAGGTGAGAACCATTACTAATTCGATATTCAGAACCCTAGATGCCAAAAGAGGCCTCGAACAAGAGTTGCAGCTCCGTATGCATTCCTTACGGAAGGCTCAAACGATTGCCTTGCAAAATCAAACGACACCGCATTTCTTGTACAACACCTTAGAAACGATTAAGTATCTTGCGATTGAATTAACGAAAGGACATAATAACGTGTCCAAGATGGTTACAGCGCTCTCCGATTTGTTGCGACGCAGTCTGGATACAGATAATCCGCTAACTGAGATAAGCGATGAGATCCAACATGCCAAACAGTACGTGGAAATTATGCAAGCCAGATATCCGAATAAATTTGACGTTATTTGGCAGATTGAAGAAAGTCTTCTTACTTGCCATATCTTAAAGATTTCCATTCAGCCGCTACTGGAAAATGCGTTTCAGCACGGTATAATTCCTACACGTAATCCAGGACAGATTATTATTACTGGACTACGAACATCAGACGGAATCGTCATCACCGTTTCCGATAATGGGAAAGGAATGCCTGAGGACCAACTCGCTAGTCTTCAGCAAAAGCTCGCCAGCGGAATAAGTTTAGAGGAAAAGCATATTGGTTTGAAAAACTTAAATCAACGGATTAAATTACTATTTGGCGAAGCCTACGGGGTCTTCATTACGCCAAATCTACACAGTGGCTTAGCCGTGTTTATCGTTATTCCTGAAAAAATTGACAAACAAGACATCATTTAAGTCGCGGAACATTAGAACAGCCGGTTAAGAGTCACTTGACTCCTATCCGGCTGTTTTTACATCAGTCGCAATTTTCACTTACTTGATTCGATATGCTGAAGGGGAATAGCCAGTGATTTTTTTGAAATATCTACTGAAATAATAAATGTCTTGGAAACCGGTAAGACATGCCGTTTGTGTAACTGAATACGCCTCCGCTAGCAATTGCTTAGCTTTATTAATGCGCATATGAGTTAAATAGTGGATCGGAGATTGTCCAGTTGTCCTTCGGAACAGATAATCGATGTGCGATTCACTAATGGCGAAGTTTTCGGAAAGCTGACGCAAGGAAATCTTTTCTTCCAAATGGGAAGCCATATAGTCAATGATGATCTGTACTTTTTTGGTTTGCGGCGGCAATAAGGACAACTTATTGTCCTGCCATTCCATCAACAGCTTGATCATTTCCATGAAGGCGATTTGGCAACGGAAATGCTTGTCAGGCTGAACGCCGATCCAAGCCGTGGTTAATTCATTAAACAGATTAACCAGACGATCAAAAGTAATCGAATCCTGAATTTCTTGATATGTGTTAAAAGGCAGTGGCGGCTCTGTATGTATCCAGCCTTCCTCTTGGTAGGTCGCAACTGAATAAGAAAAATTAACGCCAAATAGCTCCAATGGTTGGTCGATGGAACTGATAACTTCACGTTCCAAGCCCTCTTCCATGTAGATCAATACACCTCTTTTTAGTACGATCTCCTTGCCTTCAATCGTTATGCAGCCCATGCCGCTTTCTATAAAAGTAAAATTATGATGGTCACAGCTGGTTCTTTTCATTGTCCATTGCGGGTGACACTTGCGCTTTACGATATGTTGAAAATAAGGGGCTAGTGTAAAAGGCTGCTTCCAATCAAACATAACACCGTCTCCTTCATTCTTATCATGAGATTGTACAAATGATCATTAAATTGTACATGGTCACTTTACAGCAATCAAATGTATGGTAGATACATCCCTGAACGACATATAAGGAGACGGAAGCTATGCACACATTTATAGATGCTGCTGATTTTGGATTTTCACCAGAGGCGACTGGACTTGCAAATGCCCAAGCTCTTCAGAGCGCTCTGGATGTAACTGGAACGATAACCGTTAGCCGACCTGGTACCTATAGACTCGCACGAACGGTTTATATGGGTAGTTATACATCATTAATCTTTGGTAACAACATTTTTATTGAAAAAGTTGATGAAGAAGGGCCCTTTTCTCATGTCATCTTGAACAAGGGAGCTCTGTCCAAAACGTATGATCAACATATCACCGTCGAAAATCTGCACATTATTGTGAATGGCATGGATATCCGCAAGTTCGAGGTTTTCGGCTTGCATGGACAGCTTGCTTTCTTTTATGTCAAAGATTTGAAAATAGAAAGATTTCGTTGTATGGATCTGGGCAAAGCGCAGTATGGCATTCATATTTGTACCTTTGAAGATCTCATCATTCGCGATGTGATCATTATGGGTGATAAAGATGGTGTTCATCTCGGCAGAGGCAGGCGCTTTCATATCTCGAACGGGATATTTGAAACATTTGACGATGCAGTTGCCCTCAATGCGCATGACTATGATGTGGGAAATCCGGAGCTTGGTTGGATTGAAGATGGTGTTGTTGAGAACTGTTACGACTTAGCGAGCAGAGATGCTGACAAGGGAGCGGTCGGCTACTTTTGCCGCATATTGGCCGGAGCCTGGAACAACTGGGAAAGCGGTATACAAGTCCAGAAATCGGACACCGTGGTTTCGAACGGACGACTATATCGTGTCAAAGCCGACCCCGATGCGAAGTTGTATACGTCCATTACTCAGCCCATTCATGAATCAGGCTTTGCTATTCTGGACGGTATTCACTGGGTAATGGTACAGGATGATGTTACCTATACCGCGGGAGTTCGCAATGTGACCTTCCGGGATATCAAATTATACAAACCAAGAACCAGTTTCTCCATTCATTTTGACAATGATCGCTATAGCCGTTCCTATTATCCTGGATCTCCGGTTCCATGCCAAGAGCAGCTATTCTTCGATCGGATTCAAGTGTTACATGTAGAAAATAAACCATTTATGACGATTACAACGCCGGTAGATGTGGTTTCCATAGTGAATTCCAGTTTTAAAGATAACCGGATCTTCTTCTACGGTAACAAAGCAATGCCGGACTATCTGAAAACGAAGCTTCACTTCAATGGTTGTGTGTTTAATCATCCCGGAGAAATGACCTTGGTCGAGAACCGTGTCGAACATAAATCCATTAGCTTAAAAACATGTGCCAGCATGGAAGTACAGGATGATTTTAAAGCTAGAATTGAACCTGGTCCTGGGTGTATTCACACAGATACGGACCTTACAGGACTTAAAGCATAAGAAACTGCTTCGCCGCGGAATGCTTTTGAGCAAAATAGACCGAAATTAGATGATGCCATCGCCTTATCTCAAGYCAGGCTCCAATCGCATTCGTATATATCAACTTAGGACCCAAGGCCATGCAGCGGTTTTAGATAAAGTTACAGGATAACGCTATTTGGCCCCAAGGGACACCCAATTGCAAATTAGCGTTACGCGATAACGCTATTAACGCCAAAAGCTGATGTTTCCTCAGGTTTTATCACAATAGCGTTACGCCATCACCTTATTTCTAGGTAGAATGTGAATAAACCCGAAATAAGATGATGCCATCGCCTTATCTCAAGCCAGGCTCCAATCGCATTTGACCCCTTACATTAAAACAGCCGGTTAAGAGTCGCATGACTCCTAATCGGCTGTTTTTACATCAATCGCTCCATTTTACGCCAAATCTGCTGTCCCTCTACCGCTTCTTCCCATAGGTCAAAATGAGGGAACATCACCTCGTGCCAATTAGCCGGTGCTTGTTGCGTACTCAACAAGCCTTGACGTTTGGCTGGATTCACCCTTGCAGGCAACTCATGGTAGGAGAAGATCAGTCTGCCCTGCAATCCAATCAGATACGTTTGGTTAAAGCTATTTGGTGTCTCTTCCTGCTTCAGATAATGGTAGTAAATATAGCTCGACACCATTTCTGGTTTCAATCTAGCGATCGAGCCTATACGTTCCTCTACAGGATGACTTCCGCGCCAAGATTCTGCGCTTTCCGGCATGCCATCATGAAACACGTCGATCATCGGTATCGCCAATCTATGCAGCGATTCACTTGCGTTGACTTGTTGATCAGGCTCCGTTGGCCACTTCTCCAGATAGCGATCAAAAGAAACGGGCCAATCCCATATTGGTGTAACCCCTTCTTGTACTTCTTCGGCATAAACGCAAACGTAGAGATTGCAAGTGAATACCGCGGCATTTACTAGACCTGCAGCGGCCCAATCTCTTTGCAGTTTCTCTGTGCTATCTTTCACGATTCGATTGAATTCCCTAACCKTTCCTCTACGTATTTGTGAGTAGAACAGCAATCTTTGCATGCTCTTTCACTCTCCTACATGCCAAAATAAAAATCTTTCGCATTATGCATGCGTACGTTCGCGCGCTCTTCGCCGGTCCATTGATCAGGCAGCAGCTGTTCAAATAATTGAACAACATCATCGTAACTGCCTGCCAGTAAAGCTACCGGCCAGTCGCTGCCAAACATGATCCGCTTTGGACCGAATCTTTCTGCTGTATGACGAATATACGGCGCCAATCGCTCTGGATGCATTCCTTCTGCAGGCGTAATCATACCTGACCATTTGCAATACACATTCGGAAATGCAGAAAGCTCGTCCATGTAAGTCGCCCAAAGCTCCATTTCACCTGTACGAATAGGTGGACCACCGAGATGGTTAATAACAGCCTTTAATTGTGGGACAAGTTTCAGGTATTGAAGTACGGTTGGCATATTATCTGGTCCAATCAGCAGATCAATAGAAAAGCCGTCTTCCTCCATCATTTGCAGATGCTTGAGCAAACAATCCGACACTTGCTCTGCGTTTGGTACAAAGATGGAACGGTCCAATCGGATACCAACGAATCGCGGATTGTTACGTAAGCGTCTATACTCGTCAATGAATGAATCCGCGAATGGATCAAGAAAACCTACAACACCTACGATTCGCTCATCTCGATCTGCCAGCTCAAGCATAAATTCCGTCTCAGCAACTGTCGGTGCTGCCTGCACGGCGATAAATCCTCGAACGGCATTCGTAGCCTCAAGAGCTAATAGATCAGAGGGCAAATAATTCTGATATAGAGTGGGATTGCTCGGTTTAAGCCAGTGGTAATCACCGCGCTCTAGCTTCCAGAAGTGGACATGACTATCGAGATAGACAACGTCATCCCTATGTGTTGATTGACGATTATTTGTCATCAATTTCATACTCTCCTAACGCTTATTCTTGGTTTCGCCCGCGGATTATCTTAGTTGCCGTTGCTTCTACTTCCGAACTCCATGGCGTCTCATAAGTAGGCTGATTCACATAGCGTTTCATGCTTAGTTTGAGTTGAATACCAGCACCAGGAGCCAATCTCACAGGCAACCATTTGGTATCAATGTAGCTTTCACCAATGTTTTCGCCACGCTGATTATAGCTTTCCATGTACGTAAACTGATGCTCACCAAAGCTGCCTGCCTGAATGATCAGTTCGCGTTCGTTGAATGAAGACAAGTTCACCAATGTTAACGTGACAAACTCATCGCCGAGCGCTTCAACCAATGCTCCGATATCTTCAGGAAGACCGCAGCGCTTGCGTTCTACATCGAAATAACGCACTCTCGCATGCTGCAAGCCACCATGGGAGATGTGCATAGGCGCGCCTAGCATCATTTGCAGCAATCCTTCGAAATAAACCGGCGAGAATTCCTGCCACTGATGAATACTGTATGGATGATCCCAATCCCAGCTTGTTGGATCCCCTTCAGGAGAGCGCAGTTTCTCAAGCTGAATGGCGATCAGCTCTAGATTTTGCTTTAAAATCTGCTCAGGGTAATCCGGTAATTGCCCTCTCATATATAAATACCAAGGCACAGTATTCGCAATATAATGTTTCGTTTCTTTGCGAGTTACGGGATTTCTGCCGGAAATCGTCGGCATATCGATAGCGCGGAAATGATCCTCGTAAGGAATCCGATCTACACGGGCCGCATCTTCCTCTGACATCGAGACCGTCCATAAATAAATCGGGTAGGTCGGAACTTGGATTCGATAGTCTGTCCAACCAGCATCAAAGTGCTTATGAGGAACATGCCATTTCCCATTGATTTCTTTACCTAACGACCAGTTACGATCCAGTTGTGAACGTGCCAGATCTAACTTGCTGCGATCACCGGAAAGTAGAACGGCATTCATCCCCGCATTGGTTAAAGGCTCAATGATGGACATGAAGCCATGCGGCCAACGGTAGCCATAGTACCCGCCCCACCATTTGCCGTCGTTGTATTCGCCAATGATATCATTTAAACCAACATTATCGGGAATCAAACCGTCGTTCCGAAGGGTGCGTTCTTCCCAAGCTGCCAAGTAAGCCAAGACCCACTGACGATAAGATTCATCACCCGTGTACATGAAGGCGTTAGTCATCAGCCCAGTTGAGTTCAGATTAAGAGGGACGTCACCTTTCGCTTTCCGTTCATTCATTCTTTTAATAATTTCACGATAGATGTCATCGTCTGACCACTTGCACTTCCCGCTTGCGAAATCCACACCTGGAATATCCTCGAATGGTGCCAAATAATCGTCTAAAACACCGCGGTGCGTAACCCAGTCCTCTTCTGTCATTTCAAAACGAGGTCCCTTACTACCCGTAATTGGCGAACGCATTAACTTCCGCTCCGCATCAAAGTTAGGTACTTCCGGGTTCGTCCCCATGTAGAGCTCAGCAAATTTAACGGCACGCTGACGATTTTTCAGAAGATGCGGATCAGATAAACCAAGGAAATAGAAATATAAGTAACCTTCGCCATGATGCATCCAATCATAGTAAGCGTCGAATTCATCATGAATTTGGCCGTATTCGGTCCATTGCCACGTAATGGCATCCCACATGAGACGGGACAACCGCAGCATTTCTTCGTTCCCACCAAGCGTGTAAAGCAAAGATAAATTCATGAATGCTTCGTAAGGATCGTCGGAGCCGTCCATTCCTGGCCAATCTTCACGCCAAATAATGGTCCCATCTTCGCGTGTATAGCGCTTTACATATTCAACTGCCGCTTCATTCAGGGTATCTATGATTTTACGCTCCATTAGCGCCCAAGCTGGCGGCGTCCACGAATCACGAGCATAAATCTTAGAAGATCTGGAATTCGAACTGTTCGTTTGTGACATTGGTTGTTTCCTCCTACCAGAATGTATCGTGGATGCCGCGCAGCTTGCAGACCGCTTCTACGAAGAAATAATCCCCATAAATCATTGGCACATTGACATGTGTTTTCTTAGGTCGATTTGCCGTGCCCATGCGAAGAATGGCTTCTTCATTCGGGTCATCCAAAGATGTATATCTTTCGTTTAATTTAAAAATCAATTTCTCAGCCGCTTGTCGATATAACTCAGACTCGCCTTTCGGCACCAACAAACTCAGCTCCAACATCCCGCTGGCTGCACAAGCTGTGGCACTCGAGTCCATCGCCATGTCTTCCTCCCAAGGTGCTCGGAAATCCCATGGCGGCAACCCATCTTCGGGTACATTCGCCAGGAAGAAATGCGCTGCACGTTTCGCTGCATCGATATAACGCTGATCCCCTGTGTAGCGAGCACTCAGTGCCATGCCGTATAACGCCCACGCGGTGCCGCGCGCCCAAGCCGAATCCGGTGAATAACCTTGCCCGCCAAGCGCTTCTTGTCTTTCGCCCGTCTCAGGATCGAAACACACAATATGGTGGGTAGATCCGTCTGGACGAAGAAATTCACGCAATGTTGTATCCGCATGAAGAACAGCTACATGCCTAAACCGCGGATCACCTGTCTCTTCACTCGCCCAGTAGAGCAGCGGCAAGTTCATCATGCAGTCAATAATCGCCCAACCTGTCCGCTCCGGTTGATTCCAAGCGCGAATGAATTGCCCTTTCGCATTGTAACGACCAACCAGATGACTGGCTGCGGTCATTGCCCGCCGCTTCGACGTTTCGTTGCCAAGCAGCTTATACTGTGCCACGGAGCATAAGCTCCACATAAAGCCTACATCATGATGCAGTGGATAAAAGTCGAGAAGCACGGGATCCATCAAGGCTTCAATCTGATCTGCTGTATCTTTAAACAGATCATTCTTAGACTCACGATACACCAACCAGAGTAAGCCTGGCCAGAACCCATTCGTCCACCAATCCGGATCTTCACTGTTGTACTTTCCATTATAAGATATATACGGGAAATCAGCGCCAATCGACGCGTTCATTCGTTCTACTTTATCGTTGATTTTATGCCATAATTCGTCTATCCATGGTGTGTTATTCATCATTGTAGTTCCCCCTTACCAAGATATTGGCTGACCTGGAAATAAAGAGAGCAGCCGATCCAAATCATGTTGCGGCAGGCCGACGCCATCGCAATAGCTCGCATTCAGTGCAAGCGAGCGCATTGAAGTCGTTCCCGTTAAAGTTACTGTAATGTCAGGGCTTGCAAGGCTAAAGCGCATGGCAGGCTCGATTAGCCCCTTTGGTTCTGTCTTCCGAAGGAAATCTAACTCCCCGATGCGGCGCTGGGCTTCTATATAAAGAGGCGAATCATGCTTGATAAAAGGAGCTGGCGCTTCAGCAAGAAACCCCATGCCAAGCACGCTTCCATTAATGACGGACACCCCATATTCCTTTGCTGTCGGAAGAAGCTCGTCCATAGCCGAATAGTCGATGAGCATATAACGATAGAAGGTTTGGATGGAATCAATAAGCCCAGTCTTAATAAAAGGCAGCAACAAAGACGGATTTAAAGCGTTGACCCCAATTGCCCTTACTTTCCCCTGTTCCTTCAGTTTAAGAAAGGCAGGAATCGTTTCGTTCATCCCCATCTCCGAGTTCAGTTCCGAAAGCTCGTGCATTTGAATGACATCCACGTAATCCGTGCCAAGACGCTTAAGACTTTCTTCCACAGAAAGAATCGTATTCTCATACGTATACGGCACACCGCGCATAACAGCTTTGGTCGCGATGACCATTTGATCCCTTTTCCCTTTAAGCGCCAACCCAATTCGGCGCTCGCTTTCTCCTCGCCCATATAACGGTGCTGTATCGATAAAATTGATCCCAAGCTCCAAAGCTCGATCAATCACTTCAATGACTTGTTCGTCAGTGACAGGCCCAAAATCCCCGCCAAGAGGAGCGCCTCCAAGACCAAGCTTAGAAACTCGAATCCCTGTTTTACCAAATGTCGTATACTCCACCATAATCACTCCTTAGTCATGTATCTAACTGAAACTTAACATACCTTCATTATAGTAAATCTACTTCCTTGAAAGTTATGCCTCAATGCATAAAATTGTTGTTTTCTTGTCATATTTCATTTCAAAATGGTACAATATTTAAAGGTTACATCGGTGTTATAGGAAGGGATGAACACATTGAAATTGCTTGAAGATGCGGCATTRCATGAGATCCCATATCGTTTCAGCTATCGCAGAATTTCGACCGAGAACTATAAAGGATTTTATCATTGTCATCAAGGGATGGAATTATTATACGTGTATCAAGGCAATGGACAAATTGTGGTGAATCGCAAAGTGTATCCGATACAATCTGGTACATTTTTATATTTGCAGCCGTTTCAACTTCATCATATTCAAGTTGATGTAACTCCAGATGCGCCTTTCGAACGTACCATAATCACGTTGGAGCCCTCTATCTTTGAGCACTTTTTTGCTTCTTTCCCACATTTGCATCAAKATTTTCAACATTTGTGGAACAATGAAGTCCATGAGCAAGTGCTCCAGCAGATGGACCAGACAAGCTTTCTTAGTCAATTATTTCAGCATTATGCTCATGTGTTGGCTAACGATCAGGACCAGCAAAAGCAACAAAATTTCGGCTTGCTTCTCCTGCAGACCTTTCAATTTCTCTATGCAAAAGGATTTGGTAATCCCGTAGAAAACGGCTTACATCCTCAGAGACAGCTTCGCTATTCAGAAAAAATCATGAATTGGCTCGAGACGCATTACGCGGAGGAGATTTCGCTCGATTCGGTAGCCGAGCAATTGCATATTTCGAAATATTATGTATCTCGCGTCTTTAAACAAGAAACGGGCTCAAGTTTAATGGACTATGTACTCGCTAGACGCATTCGACAAGCCTGTCTGTTATTGCATATTAGTAATAAGGGAATTGAGCAGATCAGTATTGAGGTGGGGATGAACAATTTCCCTTACTTCTGTCAGGCTTTCAAAAAACTCATAGGCACGACACCCATGAAATATAGGAAAAATGCTGACACCTCGCGGTATCAACTAACATAAAAGCGCAAATCCACTTGCTTTCGACAGCAAGGAGATTTGCGCTTTGCTATTTCTAACTAACGGCATTATGCCGTTACGCCTTTTTTAACAATACCATGTGTGTAGCCTAATTGAATTAAGTCAGGGACTTTTGCCCAACTACTCATACTAATATCTTTATAATGATGAAATAGAGCTCAAAAGCGATTTAACTTTTACTTCTGGGTTTACTAAATCATTCGGATCGAGTATCGCTTGTTTCTGAATGAGCATTTCCGCGAGACGAATATCCTTGGCAATTTTCGCGTTTAAGCCTACGCCGGATGCCGCAACCAATTGATTTTCAGCCGAGAGGTGAAAGAATAGCTTATCCGTATCGCTTAGATTTCTTACGACCGTCTTCACACCGCTTTCCGGCAAGCCGGTGACTTGCAAGGTTTGAGCATATTGATCCGACCAGAACCATGGGATTTCCAAATAGGGTTTAGAAGCGCCTAGCATGTTGTGTGCCGCGTGCGTTCCTTGGTCTTGTGCATTGCGCCATGCTTCMAGACGRATACGCTTGCCTCCATAGAGCCGATGCGGGAAGGAGCAGCAGTCACCTGCTGCGAAAATATCCGCATCACTCGTTCTGAGTTCCTCATTTGTCCATATACCATTGTCAACCGTAAGTCCACTTTGAGCAGCTAATAATGTTTCAGGAATAGCGCCAATACCGACAACTATTGCATCGCATTGGATAACGGTTCCATCTGCCAACGTAATCGAATGTCCATCTGGCGTTTTCCCAATATTTCCTATCCCTACCCCTAGCTTAAACTCGACACCTGCTTGTCGATGGCGCGCCTCTACGATTCTCGCGATTTCTTCAGGAACGCCACGCATCAGAATACGCGGTCCTACTTCAATAACGGTTACCGAGCAGCCTTTTTCGCGAGCGCTTGCCGCTACTTCAAGGCCAATAAAGCCCGCTCCGATGACAGCGATGTGCTTTCCTGCTAGAAATCGTGAACGCAATACGAGCGCGTCAGCGAAAGTGCGAAGATACAACAAGTCTGTCGTGTCGGAGCCTTCCATGTTTAATCGACGTGGCGAGGCTCCTGTAGCAAGCAAGAGCCTTTCATATCTGACATGCTGCCCATTACTAAGCTCTGTCATATGCTGCTCTCGATCTATCTTAACGACCGAGCTATCCGTAATTAACTGAATGTTGTACTGGGATTGCTTTGCTTCGTCCAGAATCGTCATTGGGAGAGGCTCATCTTCATTAATCAATGCGCTTTTGGAAAGYGGCGGTCGTTCGTAAGGTGCCAGCTTTTCCTTGCCGATTAGCGTGATCGGCCCACCCCAACCCTCAGTTCGGAGTTCAACAGCCGCTCKCGCACCGGCTTCCCCTGCACCAACAATAACCATTCCTAAATCGGCCATTCTCTATTCGCTCCTCAGTCTATCTTGATGAAGATCTTATCTTCTTCAATCTTTACAGGATAGGTTTTTAGACTGACACATACGGGTGTACGCTTCGCTTCACCCGTTGTATAGTCAAACCGGCCATTATGCTTGGGACATTCAATGGTGCTGCCCATAACCAAACCTTCAGCTAAATGAAACTTCTCATGGGTGCAATACCCATCCGTCGCATAATATTTGCTTTTGTCTGAGCGATAAATCGCAAACGTACGGTCTTCATAATCAAATCGAATGACATCTTCTTCATCAATATCATCGACTTCACAAGCTTCAACCCAACCCTCTACATTATGCATAAGTGCCTCCGAGTAAGTTAAGATTTATTTAACAAGACCATGTGGATCAATGACGAATTTTCTGGAAACACCGCGATCAAACTCTTGGTAAGCCTGCGGAGCAGCATCTAACGAAATGAGTGTGGCATTCACCGCTTTTGCAATTTGTGCTCTCCCACTCATAATGGCCATCATCAATTCTCTGTTGTACTTCATGACAGGTGTTTGCCCCGTTACGAAGGTATGGGATTTCGCCCATCCAAGACCGAAACGAATCTTCAAGGTTCCAATTTTGGAATCCTCATCCACAGCACCCGGATCACCAGTTACATAAAGCCCAGGAATACCCAAACTGCCTCCTGCGCGCGTAACTTCCATGATCGAGTTCAGCACCGTAGCAGGCGCTTCACCATGCGCTTTACCGTGACCATGTGCCTCGAAGCCTACGCAGTCAATCGCTGAATCGACTTCTGGGGAGCCAAGAATTTGATCAATTTGTCCGGCCAAATCCGAATTCTCACGCAGATTGACCGTTTCGCAACCGAAGCTTTTCGCTTGCGCTAGTCGCTCTGCATTCAAGTCACCTACAATGACTACCGCAGCACCAAGCAGCTGAGCAGAGTGAGCCGCAGCAAGTCCAACTGGACCAGCACCTGCAACGTATACGGTTGAACCTGGTCGAACGCCTGCACTCACTGCACCATGATATCCTGTCGGAAAAATATCTGAAAGCATCGTTAAATCAAGAATTTTTTCCATCGCTTTATCCTTATCTGGGAACTTCAGCAATTGGAAGTCTGCGTAAGGAACCATCACGTATTCCGATTGTCCTCCGACCCATCCACCCATATCGACATAACCATAGGCGGAACCAGGACGATCCGGGTTGACGTTTAAGCAGACATTCGTATTTCGTTCTTTACAAC
>NZ_JBFUHL010000095.1:0-13801 GCF_056402415.1 Paenibacillus sp. P4_A9 | reverse complement strand
TAAGTAAGATCCACGGATCCTGCTCAACCGTTTGCGGACTTGCTATTTCACCGTCTTCCTCTGCAGCAAAAAGAAGCTCATCCTGATCGACAGACTCCACTTTCTTTGTCATATCTCAGCTTCCTCCTCTTTGGGGATTGTTATCGTAAATAAGCTGCCTTGACACAGTACGCTGGAACATTGAATCGAGCCGTTTAAAGATTCTTTCACGAGGTTATATACGATATTCATGCCTAATCCCGTACCGCCTTGTCCGCGGCTTGTGGTGAAGAACGGATCAAAAATGCGATCCAACACGTTCTCAGTCATCCCTTTGCCATCGTCGGAATAAGCTACCATAAAATGATCGGGACCGTCGATCACACGAATACTTATGTTTCCTTCATCTTCGGGCTCATAAGCGTGATTAACTGAGTTCATGACTAAATTGGTAATAATTTGAGATAGTGCTCCAGGATACGTGTATAACCGAAGTCGTTCATCGCAGAATACATCTAAACGAATATGTGTTTTCTTAAGTGCTGGCTTCAAACTTGCAATAATACCTTCCAGATAATCTTTCAATAGGATCGTACGTTTAATCTCAACACTTTGATCCACAGAAATCTGTTTGAAGCTCCTCACTAAGGAAGATGCGCGCTCCAAATTCGACTGAACCATCTCATTCGTCTCATGGGTAATGGACAGATATTGCTCTAAATCTGACTTTTTCATCTTTCCAGACTTGTACAAGGTTTGGAATTGTTTTGTTTTCTGATCTAGGTAACTTATGGCTGTTATGCCAATACCAATCGGGGTGTTAATTTCATGCGACACACCGGCAACTAAATTGCCCAGTGCTCCCATTTTCTCTGAATGGACAAGCTGATCTTGCGTAACTTGTAAAGTAGTTAGAGCCTGCTCAAGCTCCTGATATCGTTCATCCAAATTAAATACCATATCATTGAATGCTTCCGAAACCTCTGCTATTTCTGGCGACGCCTTGAATTGCATTTTAGGCAGATCCCCACCCTGTTTAACGATGACTGCCGCTTCTCGCAACCGACTTAACGGGCGAATGACAATGACGCGCAGAATGAGCCATAATAATACGGATAGAATAATGGCGATGCTAATTCCTACGATCAGAATGAGCTTAGAGCGTTGTTTAAGCAGCAGCTCTTCTTCCGAAGAGTCGATAATAACCTCTACGGCCCCGACTACAGAGCCATCCTCTTGCAGAGGTGCGGTCAACCGAACGATCGGCTTATCATTCTCCGCCATAGGGATGCGGTCTACAATCGTGTTGTCTTGTTGTGGAATCACAACCTGCGCTTCATTCAAAATCGTTCCTATTTCCTTCCGATTCGAAGCAGCTAGAACTTTGCCTTGCTTATCATACAATTTGATATCGAGAACTCGATTATTCTTATATCGAATGTAATCAAAAATTTGTTGGATATCTGGAATAGATCTTGACTCTTCGTAGCGACCATTAATCGCAATCGTCATGCCGCTAATTTGACTTACATACGCTTCGCGAATCGATTGATTTAGACTAATCGTGTCAAACACCATCATGGTCGAAATCATGCCCGTCGTAACCGCCGTGACAAGAAATATAATACGTCTCTGCAAGCTGATCTTCTTTTGACGAAAAGACATGGCCATACCTACTTCACATCGAACGTAACGGTTTTACTAACATTATAAGGCGTGTGATCATTGTTATGTAACGAGACTTTAACTTCGTGTGAACCTTTTGCTAAAGGATCCAATACCTTTTGTTTCGTCGTTACAACGATTTTCTCGCCTCCATCAACAGAAACATGGACATGACCTTCACCTTGAACCTTTTGCTGATCATAATGCTCTTTGGAGAGTTTCAAATCAGTTGTCAGATCAAGTGTTGCGATATTATCATTGACGGTAGCTGAGACCTCTAATGTTGGTGTATAAGATGTTGCCGTCGACGTCGTCGTCTTCGCTTTACCACATCCGGAGATTATTATAGTTAATGCAGTAAATATAATTAAACCCTTGCTTTTATTCATTATGTCATCCTCCATGAAGATGTTTTTTGTCTAATCATGCCAAAAAAACTATCCTCTCTAGCTTAAGAATAATCATGTAATTTGTCCACTTTTATTTTGGAAACATGTGGTATATAGGATGTATTTTAATGAATAGTTTTTTTAYTCAAAATTGTCTGACAATTAATGTCGAATCTTCATGATAACACTCAGATTTTGCGCTTACCCAGGAAATAATTTCATTTCCCGAATCCGAATGATTTCCCCAATTTTGGTGCAATGTAGTAAAGTCGCTTTTCATAGCTTCTCCCTTTTCATCATGAACCTATAGGAGGTCTTTCCCAATGACAGGAACCAATCAGCATCAACAGCCTGTTCAGCATGCCATTGACGCCGCTGATCATGCCATACTTCAAGCACAAGCCGCCCAGCATGAGCTGCAAGTCGCTATAACAGAAGCCAATCCACATGCCATTCAATCCGCTCAAGCCGCACTTGTTCAAGCAGACCAGCAGGTTCAGCAAGCACAAAGACAATTAGCAGAGTTTGCAAACGATCAGTTCGGTCAGCAAATTAAGCAAACCTTCGAGCAATTAAACCAAGCAGCTCAGGATATCGAGGCCAATCAAGAGAAGTTTCATACGCCAAAGCAGATTCGATAGGGTCTTTCTCATGCTAAAAGTGATCGATATTCGATCGCTTTTTCTTTTTATGTACACATTATGTTAAACTACGTAGGAAGGTTTTCAAGTTATTTGGGGAGGCACTACATACATGCTCGTGATTGGAATTGCCGGTGGTACCGGTTCAGGTAAAACGACAGTAGCTAGGTCAATCATTACAAAACTCGGATCTACGAATGTGACTCTAATTTCACAAGATAATTATTATCTTCATCATAGCGGTCTGTCCTTTGAAGAACGGGAACGCATTAATTATGATCATCCTCGTGCTTTTGAAAATGAATTACTCCTTCAGCATTTGAATATGTTGAAAAACGGGCAACCCGTCGACATCCCTGTCTACGATTTCACCCAGCATGCCCGCTCGCAAGAAACGATTCGAGTTGATGTTAAACCGATTGTGCTCCTTGAAGGTATCCACGTTCTAACGGATGAAGAGCTTCGCGGCGCGCTGAATATCAAAGTCTTCGTTGATACAGACCCAGATGTCCGTGTACTCCGTCGCCTATCTCGCGATATTAATGAACGCGGCCGATCCTTACAATCCGTTTTCGACCAATATTTGACGACAGTTAAGCCCATGCATGATGCGTTTATCGAACCATCGAAGAAATACGCGGACATCATTATCCCTGAGGGCGGAGAAAATCAAATCGGGATCTCACTACTTACGATTTTGACAGAACGATATATGACCGACCAAGCAGCCAATTACGAAATCGGCTAAAATATGAAGAAGAAGCCACCTTCCTTGGATAAGGAAAGTGGCTTTTTTCATCTCTCACGAGCTCGGAAGATTGAGCCTGAGAGTCCAAACAACAAGTAAACTAGGCCTAAGAAGTAGAAAATGCTGACCACACTCATATAGTGAAGCGCCATTCCTCCCACTAAAGGGCCAATGATACTTCCCACGCTATATTGGATCGAAGCTATAATATTGGCTGTTGGCAGCAAATGTCGCGGCAAAATATCAGCTGCGTACGCTAACCCCAGCGAAAAGAATGATCCAACCATCCCCCCTGCTACACCTAAGCAGAGTCCAAGCCCCCATAAGTTTGTCCCAACCAATGGAACGCAGCTAAAAGCAACAGCTCCAATAATAGCCGTCCCCATTAAAATGGGCTTTCTACCTATTCGGTCACTCCAAACACCGAGCGGCAGCTGCATGATAAGCCCTCCAATGCCGGTAACCGGAAGTAAAAGTCCAATCGTCGACTCAGATATGCCAATACGTAGCCCATACAAAGGAAAATTACTATTCAGCGTTGCTTCCATATAGCCAAAGAGAAGCGACGTAATAAGCGGAAACCATGCTAACGAAATGACTGTCGTAGCACGTTTGTGAGCGGCATCCATTCGTTCTGCTCGTTCTGGCTTCTCATTCTTGAGCCTTGTCAGGAGGATCAAAATAAGAAGAAAGAAAGCACTTGTGACCATAAAAGGCGCCCAAATCCCTGCTTTTAGCAACGTAATACCTAATGGCCCCAGACTAAAACCAATCCCATACGCCATTCCATAGAKGGAGATATTGCGTCCTCTCTTCTCCTTTGGACTGGAGGCTACAATCCAGAGCTGAGTGGCAAAATGCAAAGCGCTGTCCCCAATGCCCACCAGAAGCCGCAGTACAAACCAAAAACCAATATGCTGCCACACTGGGAACAGACAATTGGCGATAATAATTAAGCTCATTCCGATCATTATGACGGGTTTATAGCCAAATCGTCGAACGGGCTTCTCAATGAAGAACATCGTCGCGAAAATTCCAATATAAAGAGCTGCCGCATTTACACCGTTTGCATCTGTTGAAACACCCGAACGGTCTAGCAAAATCGTAAGCAGTGGCAGGAGCATACCTTGACTCATTCCCGCCACGATAATGACCATAATTAATGTGGTTAATTGATAATTGGAACGCAGTAATTTAAGAGCCATTCCCGAAATCCACCGTTTCCCATCTCTCGGCATACTCATTTAGCTTGCCATGAAGGGGGACACGGAACTGCGTAAATATGACGAGTCTTGCTTTTTTAATCCACTCTTTGAAGGATGGGTATGTAACAAACAGGTTCGCGTAACGATCACTCATACAAATAAAGTGAGGCCCTGGAGATTTCTCTGCAAGAAAGCTTAATGAGGTATCAAGAGGTGTGTATTTCTTACGCTTTCCTTCCCATTTATCCACTTCTGCTTGAAGGGGTGTATCTACATCCTCCAGCAGAACTTCGAGATGCTTCACACGGGCATAATAAGGCATTTCCGCCCGAATGTCCATCCTGCGAAGCGTTTCCTCGTGCTGTGGGTAAAAGATCGCGCGCACGAATTTCCGTTCCTCTGCCCATGTCATAAAAGCGCGCATTTCGTGCTCTGTCCAGTCTTCGAAGGTTTCGAATACCAAGACTGTTCCCTTCTGTGTTTCTGCCGGGGGTTCATACCCGAAGGGTACTTTGATTTGATCTCTTGCCATAGCGTCCTCCTCTAGTTGTCTATATACTTGTTGAATATTGAAATGACCCTACTCCTAAGTGTAGTATACCCCTTCCAACTTTATGAAGCCATTTCCTCGATTGGATTACGCGAACGCGTTGCGTTATAATTTGGGGGTACGTATTTTTTATTAAGGGAGACCTACAGTATGAGAGATCCAAGACTTCAAACTTTTGCCCGAAACATTATTCGATATTCCGTGAGCCTACAGCCCGGTGAGAACATATTGATTGAAATGATTGGTGTTAAAGACCCCGAACTCGCGAAATGCTTAATAGAGGAAGTTCATGCTGCTGGAGGTAACCCCTTCATCGAATTGCGCGATCCTGCGATAACGCGGAGCCTACAAATGAAAGGCACACAAGCACAATTCAGCGCGTGGTCTGACATTGAGCTTGCTCGGATGAAACAAATGGATGCCTACGTTGCTGTTCGCAGCGGCGATAACATCACCGAATCCTCCGATGTGCCTGATGCGCAAATGAAGCTGTTCCTGAAGTACTTCCAACGGCCGATTTTCGATGAGCGTATTAATAACACCAAATGGGTCGTAATGCGCTACCCGAATCCTTCTATGGCGCAGCTGGCTGGTAAAAGTACGGAAGCCTTCGAGGATTTCTACTTTAATGTGTGTAACCTGGATTACAGCAAAATGGCGAAGGCCATGGAATCCCTTGTCGATCTGATGAATCGCACGGATCGCGTTCGTTTGGTAGCTAAAGGAACGGATCTCAGCTTCTCAATCAAAGATATCGGGGCCGTTCCTTGCTCCGGCCTGCGAAACATACCAGATGGCGAGGTGTATACAGCGCCTGTTAAAGATTCCGTAAATGGTGTCATCAGTTACAATACGCCTACCATCTATATGGGCACATCCTTCGAGAACATTGTGCTGACCTTCGAAAATGGCCGCATTATTAACGCGACCAGTAACGATACCAAGAAATTGAATGAGATCCTTGATACGGATGACGGCGCTCGCTTCATCGGCGAATTCGCAATTGGCGTGAACCCTTATATTCAACATCCGATGAAAGATATTTTATTCGACGAGAAAATTGACGGAAGTATCCATTTCACGCCAGGTCAAGCCTATGAAACCGCGGATAACACCAACCGTTCCTCCGTTCACTGGGATATGGTTCTGATTCAACGTCCTGAATATGGCGGCGGCGAAATTTATTTTGACGATGTGCTTATTCGTAAGGACGGTCGTTTCGTCATTCCTGAGCTGGAGAAACTAAATCCAGAAAACTTAATGTAGTTAACTATAGGCAGTAGCGTCAAACCAAAAAAGCAGTTGAGACTTACGAGAGAATTCTCTCGGTAAGCTTCAGCTGCTTTTTTAACCTAACCAATGGAAAATGACCTTTTCCGCGGATTCCGAATGCTGGGGCAAGCTTGCCGGGATAAGCTGTAAGGTGTGATTCACCTGACCAAGTAGATTAGGTGTGTTTTCATTTGAAAGTATGCGCACTTCAGCTCCTTTAGGAACGAATGGAAATACCTGCTGTATGTCCTCATTCGTTAAACGAATACAGCCCAGGGATTTATTCCCTCCGATGGAGCTCTCATCATACGTGCCGTGTAGAGCGATTGCACCAAGTCCTAAGCCTGCAAGTCCATAGCTCTGACTTGTCTTCCCTATTGGCTGTTGTACGCGGTCTACAACCCTAAATTCACCTTCTGGTGTGCTCCCATTGGCACCGAGTCCGATTTCTTTTTCCCATAGCACATAGGGGCCGCTAATGAGCTTCAATTGATACTTCGCTTTATTGACATCGAGATGAACTGGATCGAAAGGAACCCCTGCTCCTCCTAAGGTATTCGCATAAAACATATGTGCGACATCTGCCGCTTTGGGGTCATATACCCACCCCCCATCACCGTTGTAAACTTCAGTGACCGCATTGGAGCCAGACACTGCTTCGATCGGGATGAAGCTCAAATAATTATGAGGATATTCCTGCAGTAACGCATCTATTTGCGGCGGCGCTTGTCCAACGTCCGTTCGATACGATTCCAAAGCGGTTCGAACTAAATTAGCACCAATCGCGCTAAGCGGTTGGTGCTCTTCAAATTCAGCGTTCAGAAACCTGATGTGAACCATGTTGTCTGTCTCTGGCTGATACGATGCGACGACCATCGCACGCTTCATATCGTCCTCATTGGTCAGCAGCATGGTTTTCCCTTTATCCTTGTTATCATCAGAGACAATGCCATAAATCATAATATTTGCATTCGGTATTTCTTTGGCCAAAACCAATGCTTGAGCATGAAGCTTCTTTTCGATTTCTGAACGCGTGGTCTCAGGTGTGAGATACAGGATAAAAGGCTTGTCCACCGTCTCATAGGTTACCTGAGCGCCTACTCCCCAAATCTTCATTTTGGAAATCGTCCGAGAGATCGAATGATCTCCAACGAAAAACAACACCAAGAGCACATTCAGAATCAACAATACGAGCAACAACATTTTCATAAAGGGAGGCAATAATGGCTTTGGCTTTACTTGCAATGTCTGTTCAAGATTCGCTGCATGCGAGGCTTGCTGCTGATCCATCAAGTGAATTGCACGATTCGCAGAAGAATAGAAAGGTGAAGGATACGTTTTGAGCACTTCCTGATAGTGAAAACGAGCTCTCTTCCAATTTCCTTTCGCGCGAAATTTCTGCCCCAAATTGAAGTGAGCCTCTGGCGAATTCGAATCCAAATAACGAATAACCTTCTCATGATATAGCGGATCAGCATGACTAATGAACAAATTTTTGTGCAAATGGACGAGGTGATCTTCGAGTTGGTTACGGAATCGTTGGTTTCGTTGGATCATTTGGCTCCTCTCCGTTCATAAATTTAGCTTGTCTCACGGGATGAATGATACAATAAGTATCTCTGATACATAATGTATCATGACCCAAATGGAAAGACAACCCTTTTTGTTGCTGAACGATCGAGGAACACCGATGATCCTAAATGGCCATATTGCCATGGTTAAGCAGGGAAAAGAACCTGAACGGTAGATCAGCAGTCAGGTCCTTGGGTGTTATTTATCTGACTAGGAACTTCTTATAATGCGTATGGCTGCCATGGAAGTTGGAAAACCCAATCTGGCCGAACATATACGGACTTTGTTCATCCGTATGCTCCATGATCAGTTGGCCGTTCACCTTAATCGTAAATTGGTTGTGGACGGCCTGAACGCTGATTGTGTAATCTTGCTCCATGTCCCATTCATAGGGGACAGCTTCCAGTACACGATACCCGTTCTCGTTCTTATATAAGATCAGCTGGTTATTCGGAGCAAGTCCGACTGCATATGATCGTATCCCACCCTGAATGCGGAACTGCATATTGTGATGGCTGCCAATTTGAGGGCAAACAATCGCTTCAAAGATGTAATCCTTCCATTGGATATCCCCCGTGTAGCATTCTGCCGGCTCCCCATAATAGCTCCCGCTCAGCTCTCCGTTCTCCAAGGTCCATAGACCGCGAAGGTACGTGAACTGACTTACCTCTACGTGCAGGCCGTTCCACTTTTCTAGCCGCTCTCCTGCAAATTCAATCTCATAGTCCGGTTTCCCAAGGAAATCAAAATCATCGATATAAGCGTTCAAGCTATAGCCCCGTCCTTCCATTGGGATAAGCTCAACGCCCGCCTCACACAGGCAACTATTTTTCATCGGAGGGATTTGAAATTGGAGACTACACCATACTCCGGCTGTCAGATCTACAGCATCCCCATAACGACGAACATTAGCATTTCCGTCCTTCACATACATGCGGGCTCGAACTTTCGATGTGGCAGCCGGAATCATGACTTTGGCTTCGATTCTTTGGCCAGGATACAGCAATGGCGAGAAGCATGGGTCATAACGACTGTCGTTAAAATCAGCCGGCCGATAATACGTTTGGTGATAGACGCGGTATCCATATCCTCCCGTTACCTTATCGAACATCACTTTCAGAGAACGAGAGCCAGTAGCTGCTGCCTCTGAAGAATTACTCACAACGGCGGTCACATGCGCGGAATCGTCGGTGTCTGTGCGAAAGGCATGGGTCGATCCCGGGTATTCGAAGTGAAACTTAGCTGTATCGCCGCGAAGCACTGGAGCCCATGATGCGGGAATTTCCGCTTCCGCAATCTTATATCCCAAACGGGCGATATACGTGGCGCACCATGGCAGATCAAGAATGTTCAAGGTCCCGATAACGCTGGAGCAGCACAGAAAATCGTTGATCGGCTCGCGCCAGGAATCATCAATTCCTTCCAAGCCAACCAATACCCCCATAATCGTCCCCACATTACCTACATTGCAATCCGTATCCCATCCGCACATATTGCAAATATTAATCGCCTTGGAGAATTCGCCTCCCGAATACAAGAGCGATAATATAATAACGGCAGCGTTCGGGATGATATGGCACCCGCCAGGATAACGGTCATAGCCAAAATGCGCATGCACATAGTGGAAACAATCGCGCCAGTTCTCTGGATGCTCCTTATGAAACTGCTGGACGGCTCTTGTCATGCGGGTATATTCGCAGTCTCCCGGGATTACGGACAAGCCAGCTTCGATTATGCTAGCCAAATCCTTCTCCACGAAAGCAACGGCGATACAGGCGGCAATGAACATGCCGCCATATTTGCCATTCCCATCATGGGAAACACTTGCGATCTTCTCCGCATACTCGGCGGCGAGCTGAGGATTTCCAGGAGCAATAAGTCCCCAAACGTCTATGAAAATTTGCCCGCCGATCTGTTCGGCGACGGCAGCCCCATTCTGCTCGATGGAACCGGAATGGGGAGCCATTATACCATTTTTCAAATTCAAGTAAGCCGTATGCTCTGTAGATTTGCCGTATCCGCCCCACCAGTAGAAGCCATGACCGTCCGGAGCATAGTTGAGCCAAGTCAGTCCCATCTGCTCAGCGGTAATGTCACGTGTGTGAGTAAAGTCCTCCAAGGCTCGAAGGAAAAATAAGGGACCATTTGTATCATCATCCGCTGCGAAATTTTTGAACTGGTGTACGTAGTGTGTAATTTCTCCATAGGTTCTAGCGATTCGCTCGTACGTCCACTGCTCGATGTTCCCTCCATGGCGAACGCCTATTACTTTTCCAACCCAACCAGCATATACCCTCTCAATATAATCATTAGGAATTTGGTGCGATATTACTGCTGGCAAGCTTTCCGTTTTTGAACGTAAAGTCAACGCAATCTCCCCTTGTTCATATTAAAAAATCGTTCATCCAACCTACACTACTCCTTTAAACCAGACATCGTGATGCCTTCGACAAAATAGCGTTGAGCAAAAGCATATATAAGCAGCACGGGTAACGTCACAATCACTGCGCCTGCCATCAAGAAGCTCCATTGGATCGTATACGTCCCTTGAAATGTGGCCAGACCGAGTGTAAGTGTCTTCAGCTTGTCGCTGTTCAAATAAATAAGCGGGCCCAAAAAGTCATTCCAAGTCCCCATAAAGGCCAGGATTGATAATGTAATTAAGGCCGGCTTCGTATTGGGCAATATCAAATGCCAGAAAATGCGCGGGTATCCGCACCCATCGATCATGGCCGACTGCTCCAATTCTTTGGGAAAAGACAGCATAAACTGCCTCAACAGAAATGTGCCGAAAACGCTGAATAATCCAGGAATGATCAAGGCGTAATGTGTATTCAGCCAGCCTAGTGCTTTAATAATCTTGAAAGTCGGAATCATTGTAACCTGATAAGGGATCATAATCGTTCCTAGATACAGCATGAAAATAAAATCTCTTCCGGGAAACCTTAATCTAGCAAACGCATACGCCCCCATTGAGCAAGTTAAGAGATGACCCAATATGACAAGCAGCGTAATCTTCGTCGTATTGAAGAAATACAAGCCCCAAGGCGCATTTTTGAACAAATAGCTATAGTTCGACCAAAGGATTTCATCTGGGATCCAGATCGGAGGAAACACATAGATATCATTGAGACTCTTCAGTGAAGTGGATATCATCCACAGAAATGGAACGATCATGATGATCGAACCGATTAGAAGCAAGAGATGAAGCAATGCATAGCTCACCAAGCCAGGTAAACGTGAAGCTCTCCGATTCAACGATTTACCGGCCTGCTTGGGTAATGCGTTAGAAGCTGTACCTTCTATTACCGTTCGTCCTCCCATCCCTCAGATCACATCCTTGCGTTGTGAAATTCTCATTTGCACCAAAGTGGTAATAAAAATGAGTGCAAACAAGACATAAGCCATGGCAGAAGCATATCCTTGTTTGAAAAATTGAAAAGCGTTCATATAAATCCAGAATACAACTGTGGTTGTCGAATCCGCTGGCCCACCGGCTGTCATAATGTAAACCTGGTCGAAGACTTGAATAGCTCGAATGACCGACATCACCGTCACAAACATAATCGTATGCCGCAGGAGCGGTAAAGTAATGTAGAAGAACTGTTTGCTGGCACTTGCACCATCTATTTTGGCTGCCTCATATAAAGAGGTTGATATCCCCTGCAGGCCGGCAAGAAAAATAACCATATTAAACCCAAGATGCTTCCAAATGCTCATTATCATAATGGAGGGCATCGCCCACGTTTCACTTGTTAACCACGGGGGCTGAAAAAGCCCGAGCTTCGCTAGAATCCCGTTGATTAAGCCGTAATCGACATTGTAGAGCCATTTCCAAATTTCCGCGACCGCAACGGTAGAGGTGACGACCGGGATGAAAAAGGCAGTCCGATAAATCGCTTTCAGCCGAATATTGGTGTTTAGAAATACTGCAGCAAGTAATGCCAGACCCGCATCAATCGGAACAGAACCTAGCGTGAAATATAAGGTATGTCCAAGTGATCTCAAAAATTTTGTATCGTGAAACAGCTTCACGTAATTCTGAAACCCTATGAAAACCGGAGCCGTCACACCGTCATATCGGGTCAGACTGAAATAGAAAGAGATGACGACGGGAATCAAGGTGAAGATCAGAAAGCCGATTAGGATAGGGGTGACGAATACATACCCCCAAAAGGACTCCTTAACAAAAAGTGATCGCTCCGTCTTGGTGGATTGTACGCTCATTCGATAACTCCTTTCAACAATAAGGGGCTGTCTCTAATGGTACGACAGCCCCCGCATATGATCACTCACTACTCACTTAAGATCTGATTCATATTCGTAACGAGATTCTTCTGCGCTACCTCTGCGGTCTGCTTCCCAAGCATCAGAAGATCGACTTGCTCTTTAACAGCTGTGTTGAGCTCGGACCACTTAGGATGGCGGAACTCATCCATATTGATGAGTGGAGCACTGTCGACAAAGGCTTTCACATTATCCGGGAATTTCGAATTGATAATCATTTGGTTGGCTTCCTTGTCCTTGGATGCCGGCAAAGCCATGTTATATTTCGCAACAATCATCATACCTTCATGGCCTTCAAAAAATTTCATGACTTCCCATGCTTCTTTGGGATGCTTGGTCTTGGCCGACATGGCCCAGTTCAATACGCCAGCCTTCGTATTCTGATTCAAGCCCTTCGGCGCCATAGCAACATCCCACTTAAACTTCAACGGATCGGCCTTGAAAGGAGGCAGCCACCATAGTCCTGCCATCGCCATGGCGGTCTGTTGGTTACGGAACAAAGCATCCGCGCCTTGGCCTGTAGAAGCTAGCTCTGCCGTATTCGGTGACGAATGGTCATCTACAGCAATTTGCTTGATCACTTGTAACGATTTAAGAGCTTCCGCTGCCGAATATCCGCTTTTCTTCAAATCGCCGGAGAACAAATTACCGCCGTTTCGGATCAGCAATCCGCCCCAATTATGCACATTGTTTACCAAAGTGAAGCCATACTGCTTTTTCGCTGGATCTGTCAGCTTTTTTGCTGCTGCTAGAAACTCTTCTTGTGTCCAGTTAGCAGATGGATAAGAAACTCCAGCCTTATCGAACAGGTCTTTATTGTAGTAAACAAGGACTGGGGAAAGCTCTTGTGGAAGGGCATACAGCTTTCCTTCATACTTCAGAGAATCAATAACCGAAGGATAAAATTCATCGAGCTTGAAGCTGGGATCGCCTTTAATCAATTCATCTAAAGGTTTCAGAACACCCTTTTGGGCCAATGGCGCTACCCATTCGTTTGTGTAGAAGATATCAGGCGGTTCGCCTCCAGAAATTAGCGTCAATGTTTTTTGGTACCGATCCTTGCCGATGTCTACCCATTCGATCTTGATGTTCGGATTCTTCTTCATAAATGCCTCAGCCGTTTCTTTTCTCAAGGCCATCTCTTGATCGCTGCCACTAATCGTCATTTGAATGACGACTGGTTCRCCTCCAGCTGTTTTGGATGTGCTTGTTGATGCGGATTCGTTGGCGCAGCCTGCTGTCAGCATAGTGAGCAGCGAGGATGCAAGGACTACGAAAGATAACTTTTTCACCATATTAACCTCCCTTTATTTGTTTGGGCTGCATGATATGAAAACGCTTTATCTATCTTTAATTATAGTGTCACTTCGAAAAGGTGGATATTTTAAAGAATTAATCAATCTGTTTGATTTTTTAATTCACGATACTGCTTCGGTGTTACACCGACAACTTTTCTAAAGATTTGACTGAAATAATGCTGATCAAAATAGCCA
>NZ_JBFUHL010000094.1:0-14191 GCF_056402415.1 Paenibacillus sp. P4_A9 | reverse complement strand
GGCTGTAATAGCATCACTATAGGATTTCGAATAATCATCGATTTTATCGTATTGTTTTCCTAAACCAATAATTATTTCGCAATAAATCATGTCATAAGCAAAGGTCAGTTTGATCATCTCTAAAGCCTGGTCTAATTGTCCGCGGTCTACCTCACTCTTCAAATTGACCATGCAAACATATAAGTAAGGCTCATATTCCGTCAAATAACAATTCACATACTTCTTCATAATTCCCAAAAGAACTTTCTTCATCTTTTCCAAAATCAATAAACGGTCTACTTCCACAATCTCATGATAAAATCGATCTCTAAACTGAATCATAAAGCAGCAACATAAATAATTCCCTGTGTGAAAATCAATTTCATTTAAGATTTGGTTAACGGAATAAGGCTGTGGCCCGCGATGTCCTTTAATTAAATTCGTGAAAAACTGCTCGAGAATTTCGTCAGAGAATGTATTGATTTTAATATTGTCAACCCTATGCTGCTGGATTAATTGATTGACGCTATCTCCGATCCTTTGAAGTTCGCTTCCGCGGTGTGTATCCTTGTTCCCTTCATCCACCTTTTCCGTTGTTTGTAAAATATCTCTGATATTTTTGATCGGATTATATAAGCGAACACTAAATATGAATGAAAAAGCTATACCAATAAAAAGTAAGCTAATACAGATCCAGATAATCAAGCTAAAAATACTTGACGACTCCTGGTTAAATGAGCTCACTGGGGTAATAGAAATATACTTCCATCCATAATCAGAAGTGGTTTGAGCTAGCCAGTTCTGCTCTTGAGCAATCTGAATCGCCCCGCCACTTCCCTCCTCGGATGAAATTCCAGCCAAGATGTCCTGTTTCGCTTTCTCATCTATCTCACTGCTTTTCATAATGATCTGATTATTTTTATCCAATACAATATATTGGGTAGCCGAGAAAATCGAGTTATTTTGCAACGTAGCCACGATCGTAGGAATGGATATGGTTGTCACCATCGTTGCCAAATGCCCATTCACATATTGTGTCGTAATACTTGGGATAACCTCTCGGTAAGAATTCATATCCGCGTTGACCACTTTGGTTGGCTTCAGTAATTCGAATAAGCTGCTTTGATGTAAACGTTGACGCCAGAAATCCTTATTATACTGATCAAATTTATAAAATTTGTCAAAGAAAATGTCGAAATTAACGATACCATCACTCAAATAAACGCGTTTATCATCAACAAAAATAAAAATATTATCGACAAAATGGCTGATTGGATTGCGGTTACCCGCAATTGATCTCACAATCGATGGCATTTTGATTTTCTCTTCATCTGTAAGTAATGAATCCGGTCGTAAATATTGCTGAATTGTCTCACTGAGAAGCAAGCTGTTATTGGTTGCCTGAGCCATGCTTAAATAAATATCAATTGTTTTGGAAGATGCCTTCAAATTATCAGTAAGCTTCTCAGACGCATCCTTCTTAATTAATTGATCTGCGTTAAAATAAGAGATGATTCCAATGATGACAATTGGAATTAATAACGAGGTAAAATAAAGCAGAATTTTAAAAAATAGCCTGTTTTTGTTCAACGATTGCTTCAGATGCTTCCAATTCAAGTTTACTCCCCCTATTTATGTACGACGAAACATCTTACTTTCAAATGACTCTGCACCCTCAAGTTCCCACAAACCCCAAATGATGTACAAGTTGAGAAACTCTATTACATTTGTCATCTATATAATATTCGAATCAGTCTATATGAAATCCTCCTATCAAAACGCTATGTTATCTTTTACCACTTTTTAGAGCATCACTGAAAGGGATCAGGTAGTCGAATAAGCACGAACTAAGGCCACATAAAATCGCCTACTACGTAGAGCGATTTTATGTGGCCTTAGTTTTATAGAAGCAAGCCGTTTATACGAATAGCCAAGTTCTTTAGGCCAAAGAAATGCGGAACGTTTTCAGCTCATACGGTTTGAAATAAGCGTCAAAGCCTCTGCCGCTATGCTCCATCACTTGCTCCTCGCGCTCCATCAGGTTAACTTCCTCCACCTTTTCAATTGGAAAGTGGGTACTGAAGCCTACTGCTCCACGCTGGCCAGCATATTCGTAGCAGCGAACGATCCACTCGTCAGTATCCTCCGCCTTTTTAATCGTATCCACGACCACATTCGCACTATCACAAGCAAAAAAACTAAGTGAGGACGGTAATTGAGCTTGCGAATCGCTATTTCCGATAGGCAGTTCAGAAGCAGATGTTGGGATATTCAACTTGTGGGCCTCTATCGCCGTCCCTGCTTGAAACCAGTCTCCGTTATGGGGCAGCAGTGAGTACGTAAATTGGTGTTCGCCAAGATCAGCCGTCGGATCAGGATTGATCGCCGATTTTATTAAGGTCAGCCGCAGCACGTTGTCCCGCACATCATGACCGTATTTGCAATCGTTCAACAGGCTAACGCCGAAACCTCTTTCCGATAGGTCCACCCATCGGTGAGCGCAAGTTTCAAAGCGGGCATAATCCCAGCTTGTATTCCAATGTGTTGGACGTTCTACGTTACCGAACTGGATCTCATATGTCGCCGCCGTTGCTCGTACATGGACCGGAAACGCCACCTTAAGCAATTGCTGCCGCTCCTGCCAATTCACCTGGGTAACAAAATCAATTCTAGGATCGTCGGGATACAGCACCATGTCCTGTATCAGCTCCGATTTTTCATAGGTCCAAGCAAATCGGACGACTGTACGCAGAATGCCCTGCTCGATGATTTCCACCGAAGTCAAATTCGTAATGTTCCGAACCTTTTCTAAATAGAAAAGATCGATATCCCATGCATCGTTAGCAAGCGGCTTATCCTCATGGACGTCGAATCGGTTTCCGATCTCGCCTGGTGCGAGCACGTTCCTCTTCATCCGCTTATCAAACAACCGAGTCAATTGCCCCTTCTCGTTCCATTCGATTTCATAATATGGCGTTGTGGCGGAACGACTCGTAGCGGTAATCTGACTCTTTGTCGAAGGCGTGGCTTCGTTGGCGTTTTCGCAGTGAATCGTTATATACCCGAATGCTGGAATATGGTTTACCTCAATCAGCAGGACATTACCTTGATCAGCATCTTTAACCATCTGCGTCTGAAGCATGCGACCTTCTGCGTCGTACCAAACTTTACCTTCGAATCGCATCTCCCATGGGAGATGGATAAGATCTTTGCGCGCCCACGGGAGCGTATTCATGACGATCCAACTTGGTGAAGTCCCGTTACGTACAAGTCCCGCGAGTCGCTGCAGGCTTCCCAATTTCGCTCCGGCAGCCAAGTCTTCTGCCTCCGCGTACTCGATACGACAATCCTCATATACTTCCGCAATCGAGGATCCTGGCAAAATATCATGAAATTGGTTGCGCAGTACGATCTTCCAGCTCTCGTAGATTTGCGTCTGTGGATAATGCGCAAAGCCTGCCAGTGAGCCTAGGATGGTAGAGATCATTTCCGCGTCATGCAGTAGATTTTCCATATGTCGGTTCATTTTTTTGTTGTACGCTTGCGAAGTGTAAGTACCGCGATGAAGCTCCAGATAAAGCTCTCCATCCCATTTATGGACATAACGATCCGTACTCGTTACAGTCTCTTCTAACTGATTAAAATACTCATCAGCACGGCCGATCGTTACCTTAGGCAAGCCTGGCATATTTTCTAATCTGCGTCTAGTTTCCAACATCGTCCGTGTTGGCCCACCGCCGCCATCTCCATAGCCGAAGGCAAGCAGCATATCACGGTTCAACTCTTTATCCTGATAGTTTTCCCAAACACTGGTGACCGTTTCTGGCGTCACAAGGCCGTTATAGGTATAGAAAGTAGTGCCAGGTTCAGCATCTGGAGCGGTCGTCGTGATGTAATGCGTCAAAATTTTACTGCCGTCGATCCCCTGCCAATAGAACGTATCGTGCGGGAATCGATTATAGACATTCCAGCTAATCTTCGTCGTCATAAAGTAACGCAAGCCAGCCTTAAGCAATATTTGCGGCAGAGCCCAGCTGTATCCGAACACATCGGGAAGCCACAAATATTCGCATTTGGCACCATAGCGCTGCTCGAAATAGCGCATTCCGTACATAAGCTGACGAACCAGTGATTCCCCTGAAGGTACGTTGCAATCTGATTCCAGCCACATGGCCCCGCCTGCTTCCCAGCGTCCCTCCTGGATACGATCGGCGATTTGGCTGTAAAGCTCGGGATAATCCTTCTCCAAGTAATCGTATAACTGCGGCTGTGTCTGCAAAAACGTATATTCAGGATACTGTTCCATGTAGCGCAAAACCGTGGAGAACGATCTAGCAGATTTTTCTCTGGTGTGCTTGAGACGCCACAACCAAGCAACATCGATGTGTGTATGTCCAATGCAGCGAACTGTCACTTCACTGTTTTTGGGAATGACGGATAGCTCATCCTTTAACTTGGCGTTTGCTTCTTTGACGCTGGCATAAAAATTTGCATCTCCGGGAACACGCCAATCAATGAGTTGAAAAGCTAGGTCTAACGCCCTTAACAGACTTTTTTGTTCCCAGCTGTTATCGCTTAGCAATTGAATGGTTTGTAATACCGCGCTCGCCGTGAAATACAGATCATCCGTCTCTTCCTCCAACAGAGCAAGCGTGGAAACCTGAATTTTATGCTCCAGCTCACTCTTATCGCCTGTCATCCCGTTCAAACCGGTCCAAACTTTAAAGAGCAGCTCTACCTTCTGTCCGATCAGTTTCTCTGGTAGAAATACCTCAGGATGGTTGCCTCCAACCCCCTGATACGGCTCTCCATTAAGAAAAATAAGCGATTCGAACCCTGAATTATGCCCAGCACCCGTCTTACCGAAATCAAACAGCCCGAGTGCCTTCTTCCCTTTCCATTCGGCTGGAAACGTTATCTCCGTTTTCAGCCAAGCTGTTAAATCCCAACCGCTCCATCGTTCGCCAAGCGAGATCGTACGCCACTCCGCGTTCTCTGGCGGCATAGCCGCTACGGCCGCTTCTTGATCCTCCCAAAATTGATAACTGGGTATCGGCCGCTGGTCGATATATCGATACTGCTCCAATTCGATAATTCGTTTTTCCAATTTTTTATCAGCTAAATGTATACTTTTGGGGAGCATGGCTATTCCTCATTCCTCTGTTAATTCTTAGTTGCCACAGCTGAGAATTGCTTAGATAACTCCTTGGAAAGACGGTATAGCTGATCGACTTCCGCTTTATTCGTGGCTGTAAACTCATCATGATTTCTCGCACGTGAGCGATAATTCGAACTGATTCCTTCCTTCATCTGATAGTATTTAGCGTTAATCGGATATAACTGCCGCTCAATAAACGAAGCAACACTCAGTAAATCACTTAAACGCTGCGCTTCTTCAGGCTGCTTCTCCCAATTATGCAGAAGCCATGCATACAGATCTGGATGAAAATTAGCCATGACTCCACTGTAACCATCAACGCCAAGCTTCAATGTTTCCAAAAGCGTAGCTGTATTGGCGTTGTAAAGCTTTAATGAAGTTCCTTTAATCGCTTCCAGCTTTTCTTTGATCATCTCCACATCGCAAGAAGTATCCTTCAAGAAGAAAAATCTTCCGGTACCCGCACACCATTTCAAAACAGATGGTGTTAATAGACGCTTATATGGAAATGGACATTCATAGATACCAAACGCAATATGGTCTGGCAGCTGTTCAATTAGCTTTTGAGCGTTAGCGATCCACACATCATCGGACTCATCCGCTCCTGCCAATCGGTTCGAAATCAGGATTACGGCCTCAACACCTGTTTGTGACATCGCTGTCAATTCTCGAGCCTGATCTTCAAGCGAGTCGGAAATGTGCCCCGAAGCTATGACGGGAACCCTTCCTGCTGCCTTCTCCACGACAAAAGCGGCAAGCTCCACACGCTCTTCCAAACTCAAAAAGAACATTTCGCTAGACTGGCATACAGCAAATAATCCGTCAACCTTGTTTTGAATAAACCATTCAACCATACGTCCCATCGCATCAAAATCAATTTCTCCAGACTCCTTGTATAAGGTAATCATGGTTGGCCATACGCCATTAGGGTTATTAATCTTCATTTGGCATCTCTCTCTCATTGATATTTTTTATTTCCACAAAATTAACTTCTGTGATGGGCTCATGTTGATCTGCAGGTATCAAAAATGTCTTAATTTCACACTTGCCAAAGGTACTTCGCCAGCTGCGTTTTAAGACTGGAATGCATATATCTGTCTCCACTTCACTTCCGTAAGCCTCATTACAGCGTAGAATCCAGCCATTTCCGTCTTCTGCTGGTTTAAATGCCACAGCTATAACATTTTCGGAAGAAATCACAATTCCCTCGGAAACTTGCGGTAAATTGCCTTCGTGGTATGTTTCCCATGCCTGCTGCAGCGGAGTATGCAATTCATATGCCTTACGTACAACGCCGCTTTCCTGCCACGTTCCGGCATGAGGCGAAAGTAAATAGATAAACTCCTGTACGCCCTGATCCATATATTCCGATTGTTCATCACGTTCGCCAAAATGATCAGCATAAATCGGACTTCGCACAACGGTCATCCTTAATTCATTGTCTAGAACATCGTAAGCGTATTTGGTATCGTTGATCAGAGAAAGTCCGAACACTACTGACCGTTCCATTCCCTCATCTTTACCAGGTTCATTCCCCGATACATTCACCCACATCTGTCCAGGCACCTCGTTCCCATTGGCTGGACGTTCAATGTAGCCGTACGGAATTTCAAACACTGCACGAGGCTGCTCGACATTGACAGGAAAGGCAAGCTTAAGCATCTTATGCTGTTCTCTCCAATCAAGCCGTACCTTTACTTGCAAGTCGGAACTGTCATGTAATAAGCTAATATCCTGACGAAGGACAGAATTTCCGAAATGACTAATTACCCTAATCGTCGCTCGCAGAGGCCCCGTTTCAAGCACTTTCAACTCTGCGTTACAAAAGCGTCCCCATTCATCGCGATACTGTGTCAGACCGTGTCCCCATGTATCGCTGTGGCTCTCATCTAAGACGATTGGCACCGCTCCGTCTCCAGCCAGTACTTCTCTACAACCATTAAGCTTATCTATGATATGTCTGATATATCCTGTTTCCGGATCGAGCTCAACGAATAGCTTATTATTCTCTAAGAAGCAACCCTCAGCCCGAGCGGTCCCTTTCGGCTCCATCGGATCGCAAGCTTTATCACGATATACCCAGTACACCTGATAGCCAAAAGCCGGAATTCGCCCAGTGACTAATGTATCCCATTTATCACTGGTATTTGTCCGAGATGCCCTGATCGTTTGAATCGGCAAGGGATTGCCTGCAGCATCTGTCACACCAGCCAGCTTCTTATTAATGCCAATAGGTGCCTCCACTTCCCACGATAATGGGTTAAAAACCACAAGAGGTGATCCAAGATCATCTTGCTCCCAAAGCTGCCAGTCCTTCTCCTTGCTTAAGGATTTCACACCCGGTTTCATCGTATTAATCGACCAGGAAATCTTTTGAAGAGCAGCGTTTATCGCTTTTGCCCCAATACTTAACGCTTCACCATAAAATTCCTGAACATCGTCGTACGCTTCCTTTATACTGCAGCCGCCCATAATATCATGGAAATGATTGAACATGACATTTTCCCAAGCCCGATTAAGTGCTTCTGACGGATACGCTAAACCAAGCGTCACATTGGCAAGTGTAGAAAATTTCTCAGCTGTCAGCATCCGATGCTCTACTCGGCGGTTAGTTGCTTTGGATTCCGAGTGTGTTGAGTAACAACCGACGGCATGCATCTGCATTTCATCCTTAATCACTGGGATATCCAGATCAATCTTCATCATTTCTGAAAAATAATGATTAGGTGAGCTTAGCTGAATGTCGTCCAGACCAGGTCTATTTTGGATCTCATGGATGAGCTTAAGGTTCTCAATTGTCGGCCCCCCGCCATGATTACCTACGCCATAGAATGACATAAAGGCATGACCGCTTGCTACGGCCACATTTCTGTGGCTTAATATTTTATCTTCCATTCCGTTGCTAGCCCAATTTCCATAGCTGTCCGCGAGCCTAAATGTCATCACACGGCTGCCATCTTCCGATTCCCACCAGAACAAATCGTGCGGCAATGTCTTCTCATGCGCTCCAGGACGCATGAATACGTAGTAATCCATTCCGCCTTGCTTCAATAATTGTGGCATCATACCATGGTGACCGAATGAATCAACATTGTAGCCCACCTGCGCCATTACACCGAATTTCTCCATAAAATACCGTTGTCCATATAAGCTATGCCTAGCAAATGATTCGCCCGATGGCAAATTGCAGTCTGGTTGTATCCACCAACCACCTGTAATGACCCAGCGTCCTTCGGCAACACGCTGCTTAATTTCGGCAAACATCTCGGGAGCATTCTCTTCAACCCATTTGTAATAGGCAGCGCAAGCACACGTAAATACAAAATCAGGGAACTCATTCAATCGATCCAACGCAGAACGAAAAGTCGCTTTGATCTCCGCATACCCTTCTTGCCAGCGCCATAACCAAACTGGATCCAAATGAGCATTTCCGATTAAATGAAGCTTCTTTTCAACAGTCATTTTATCCCCTCTTCTATTATGATGATAATTTGAAACTTAACCTTTTACAGATCCAAGCATAGCTCCTTGCACAAAATATTTTTGCACAAACGGGTAAATGATAAGCACKGGCAAGATTGCAACGAAGACACATGCGTATTTAATATTTTCTGTCATGGTAGCCAGCCCCGCTTCTGCTGCGCCCATTGATGATGATTGTGCCGCCATATCTCCCGAAATGACGATATTACGCAAAAGGATTTGCAACGGGTACAGTTCTTTATCATTTAAGTAAATTAGTGCAGGGAAGAAGCTGTTCCAGTGAGCTACCGCGTAAAAAAGAAACATTGTGGCCATTACAGGCAAAGAAAGTGGTAGTACAATTTTGATGAAAACTCGAAATTCTCCGGCACCGTCCATGATCGCAGACTCGTGCAGTGCTTCTGGAATATCTTCAAAAAATGTTCTCATCAGGATCATATTGAAAACATTGATCGCAGTCGGAATTAATATGGCCCAAACCGTATTGACCATTCCTAACGCATGAACCACCATAAAACGCGGGATGAGACCACCGTCGAAGAACATGGTGAACACAACAAACAAAGCAAGAAATGAACGCCCATACATATGCTTTCGCGACAAAGGATATGCGCAAAGAGCCGTCAACGCCAAATTAATAAGCACACCACCGGCCGTATATAAAAAGGTATTGGCGTAGGAGCGTATAATGGCAGGATCATTAAGAATGACACTATATGCTTTAAAATTAATACCTACAGGTCGCCAAAATACTTCACCGCTGCTAGTCGATGACCCGGCGCTAATCGATATGATTCCCATATAATAAAGCGGATACAGGGTGATAAAGATCATAGCCAGCATAAAAATTATATTAATCGTATCGAAATAAGAAAACTTACGACTTTGCATCTAAATCCCCTCCGCTAGAACAATCTTGATCCATTTATTTTTTTGGCAACTTCATTCGCTGATATAACGAGCACAAAAGCTAATATAGATTGGAAAATACCTACAGCCGCTGCAAAGCTAAAGTCGCTGTCAATCAACCCTCGACGATAAACAAAGGTTTGAATAACATCTGCAGTTTCATACGTGGGACCACTGTACAATAATATAATTTTCTCAAATCCGACCGAAAGCATTTTACCCACAGTCAAAAGCAGCATAATCGTGACAACGGTTGAAATCCCAGGCAGTGTAATATGCAGCAATTTGTGCCAGCGATTTGCCCCATCCATCGTCGCCGCCTCATACTGTTGCGGATCGATAGCGGTCAATGCCGCCAAAAAAATAATGGAGTTCCAACCAAGATGTTGCCAAACTTCAGATCCGACATAAATGGTTCGAAACCACTGCGGCATGGACATGAATGTCTTCGGTTCCCCGCCAAAAATCTTAATCACTTCATTAATGAGACCATCGATGGAGAGGAAGTTAACCAGCATACCTACGACCACAACGGTAGACAGAAAGTGCGGAACATACGTGACGCTTTGAACAAACCTTTTGAAAAACTTTTGTTGCACCTCGTTTAACAATAAAGCGAACACGAGAGAAGATGGGAAATAAAAAATGAGTGAATAGAGGTTGATGAGTAATGTATTTTTAACCACTTGCCAAAAATACGGATCCGTTAGAAATTGGCGGAAATACTTCGTCCCTGCCCACGGGCTATGAAAGAAACCCTTGACGATCGAATAATCTTCAAATGCCATCAAATTTCCTACCATAGGTGCATAATGGAAAATAACAAAATAGGCAAAAGGTAATAGAAACATAAGATACAGTGGCATGCTCTTGCGAATATTTTTTTTAATCTCAACAACTGGTGTATTTTTTTTAATCTCTACAACTGGTGTCAAATATCTCCACTCCTTTCGGGAAAATAAAGGGACAGGCTGCCCAGTGTATCTAAGCAACCTGCCCTCTCACTGCATGAACTTCTATCTTTACTTCACGCGGGCTAAGGCATCGTTGTAGATTTTGACGATATCATCTGAACCTTTTGCTTTGAGTTGACTTACGAAGTTATCCCAATCTTTGAGTGCACCGTCTGTCACAATAAATTTATCCATGTTTTGAGCCAAGTGAGCGTCAAGCTGTGTACGGATTTGTTTCAGCTTCTCACGCTCTTCTTTAGTAAATGGAGGGTCGTTAACGAATTGAACATTTTCGCCTGCAGCCAAAGCTTTAGTTGCTTTATCGTTCCATTCTGCCCATTCCTTGGAGTTAAAAGGTAATCCAGCACGAGCGTCATCAGCAATACCAAGTCCCAGATAGCCCGTGCCATACTCAGATTGCATCGCATAAATAGCGCTTGGAGTTCTGTCCTTATACTTATTGATAACAGCATCAGTCAATTTGTAATTGCTATTATCGCCAGTGAAATCTTCGCCTTTAATACCGAAGCTAGTAACCTCAATTCCCTCTGGGGAGTAGAACCAGTCCATGAATTGAACAACTTGTTCAGGATTCTTTACTTTCGCATTAATTACGTACGATTCCGACAAGTGGCCAAGTGCATAGATAAGGTTACGCTTCGCACCGCTAGGTGATGCCATGGTATCCAACATATCAAACTTAGCATTCGGATCCTTCTTCTGCAGATTAATATTAAACGTGCCAGCGAAACCATTATTATCTTGGAAATAGAAGGATTTGCCTGCGTTTAGCTTTTCTTGCCAAATTTGCGATGTAGCCGTAGCATAATCCGGATCAAGAAGCTTATCTTTGTAAAGTTTATTCAAGAATGTGATACCCTCTTTAAACTCTGGCATAGCCGGACCGAATTTGTATTTCTTTTCTTTTGGCTCGTAGTATACTTTCGTTCCGTTAAAGGTTGTGTATCCGCTTCCAAACGCGAATGTAATTGGATTTATTAGATTTTCTGTTCCTGTAAGCCCATTTGCAGCACGAGCAGCAAACGGATAGGAATCTGGATTCGCTTCTTTCATTTTCTTCATTACTTGATGCAATTCATCATACGTAGTTGGCTTTTTCAAACCTAGCTTGTCAAGCACATCCGTACGGATCATCGAAAGCTGGCCGCCAACTCCAGACCAATTCGCTACAAGAGGGAATCCATAAAGCTTACCGTCAATTTTGTTTTTGTTGATCTCTGGCTGTTGGGAAATGAATTTCTTCAGATTTGGCATTTTATCCAAATAAGGAGTCAAATCAAGGAATGCCCCAGAGTCAGCAAAGTTCTGAATATCATCCTGCTTGACAAGCATCACATCAGGCAGGGTATTCGTTGCGATCAACGTTTTCTTTTTATCATCGTAGTTACTTTGAGGGACACTTTGCATATTGAGTTTTACATTTTTACGTTTTTCAATTTCCTGGACGGCTTTTGAATTGGACACGATAGCTTGCGAAGCGTGTTCGTACCTCATCCAAGTCAGCGATAGTGGTTGGGCCGCTGGCGTGCTTGCCGCACCAGCAGTAGTTGCCGGAGTTGCCGTATTATCCGTTGAACTGCTTCCACAACCGCTAAGCACACTTGATAGTACTAATAATGAACCAGTTACTGCCATAATCCCCTTTTTTGATTTCATCGAATAAATCCTCCCGTGTAATTGATTTGGTTTGGTTTTCCTTACACACCGATCATAGCACACCATTTTCGAGCATTTGAATATCCAAATTGGCGTTTAAAGCACCGTTTTTCCGCTATTCGGACCATGATTCATTTCTCCGCTATGATGCAAAAAGTCGTAATGCATGATTAAAAATCACGGTAAGACGATTCATTCCCCCTCTATGCACCCTCAGTGGACTTTCACTACCTAGTTAATCGCCATGCGTGGCGCAAATAAGAAAACCCGCTTCATTAGCGGGTTTCAACATCAATTGTTTACCATCAATCGTGGGAATCTGAATGGATCAGATGAATCATACCGCTTCGTGCAAGCCATATTCATCATTACTTCTTCGAGTGATTCCCGAACTCGATTAAACTGCAACGGGCTGTCTCATAAGAAACAACCCGTTTAAAAACAATGATATTTAAGCAATTTTAAAAATTCGCTAAATTGAAAATCCGATAAATCATCACAGCTGCTTGCGCGCGAGTTGTAAATTCGCTTGGTGCAAAACTTCCGTCTTCCATTCCAGTTACGACTCCAGCCCGACGAAGCGCTGTAACCGCATCTTTTGCATACTCCGCGATCATCGATTGATCGGTAAATATCTGAGAACTAGCAGTGTTAGGCAATTTCATGCCCGACATTAGGGCCACACGGTAGATCATAACCGCCATATCTTGACGGCTGATTTTCTCGTTAATGCCATAACTGCCATCTTCTTTGCCGTTAACGATGCCAAGTTCTTGCGCACTGGATACGGCTTGCTCATACCAAGCTCCCCGCTCTACATCACTAAATGTGCTCGTTGCCTGCTGATTGATTAAATTCAATGCCCCCATGAGCATTTGAATGAATTCAGCTCTTGAGACTTGGCTTTGCGGGCTAAACTGGCCTTCGCTGATTCCGGATACTATTTGGCGAGCTTCAAGGCCTTCGATGTCATCTTTTGCCCATGGCACAGTGCCTAAATCGATAAACATAGACTTCACATCTACTGCCGCATATTGGCTAAAATGCGCCGGCTTAAATTCAACCATGCCGGTCACTGCATTGTACTTCCCGTTTTTGACAATTTCTAATTTACCATCGTTAGACAAATAGTAGATTACTACCTGATGTGGTGATTCACCTGGCAGCAGCGTATATGGAATAGCAACGATTGGACGGTCATTTCCGAATTTACTAATGGTCTGGCCATCGACTGTCAGTTTGAAGTCGTATACAGTGTGATTTCCGATAGACTTCTTCACAGAATTCGACAAAGTAGCAGCCTCAACTCTAGATACAGTAAGCTCAACAATACCTGATTTGGAACCTGTTTCTGTCAACGACTCCGGGAAAATCGTAACGGTTGCTAGTCCTGTTTTAATTTCGATTTTATCAATACCCGCGTCTTTCGCATCTCGAAGCTGTTGGGAAGGAAATTGGATAACGACTTGTTTCGATATCTCGGCTCCTTCTACGTTTAACGTTACGATGTCATGCTCAGCAGATTGAATCGCTTTGCCAAAGGCATCTGAAGGAATATTTACGGTCGTAGTTCCATGAGTGTCGGGTGTTGCAACAATGGTTACAATGCCTGGTTCCGACGTATCAGGAGGATTGTCCCCCCCACCTGACGGTGGATTTACTGGATTTCCATTATTACTAGTTACGGCAAGTTGTATGGAGTTGTTAGGGACATATTGCGTTTCACGCAATTTCGAATCCATCAATTTCACGTAAGCTAATTTCACGTTCGCTTGACCCGCAGATTTACCTTTAAATACGAACGTACAAAGCTTCGAATCACCGCTGACAGCGGGTTGGTCACTCTTGAGCGCGAATGCACAAATCATTTGATTGCCCTCAGTTTTATTGACTGGAATCCCTTGTCCAGACAACTTATTCTGTGGTGCTCCTACTGGTTCAATAGAAGAATCCCATTGCAGCATGACTTCGTATGCAGAAACATCTTGTACATCGCTCGCCTGTACAGTTATTGCAACACTCTCATCTATGC